>NZ_JBMNDO010000055.1:0-49929 GCF_052542855.1 Streptomyces sp. SAS_281 | reverse complement strand
CCGCGGGGACGGGTGGACGCACCGCCTGTCCCCGCGGCCGAGCGGTCATCGGTGGGGCCATTCGGCGTAAGCCGCCGCGACATGCGACGATGTGCGGCATGTCGCAGCAGCCCCCCGGTCGGAGCACGGCCCCGCCGTCCAAGCGCCCCGACGCGTCCATGTTGCTGCTGACGAACGTGATGGAGCACAGCCTGGACGACGGCTACGCCGAAGCGGCGGCACGGCGAGCGGCGGAGGGGCGTGCGGGCATGCCCCGCACGCTCAAGGCGAAACTCGGCCTCGCCGCCTGCCTGGTCCTCGCCGCGCTGGTCGTCACGCTCGGAGCCGCCCAGGCGCGGGTGACCGCGCCGGTCCTGGCCAAGGAGAAGCAGGAGCTGATCGACCGTATCGACGCCGAGACGGCGGCGGCCGACACCCTGGAATCCCAGGTGGAGCAGGTCCGCGACGACGTGAGCAGCCGGCAGCGCAAGGCTCTCCAGGAGCACGGGGGAGACCAGGGCGAGCTGGTGGCGCTGCTCTCCGGTGCCACACCCGTGCACGGGCCGGGGGTCAAGGTCGTCGTGGACGACGCCGAGGACACCGACCAGGGCGGTGGCGGGCCCCGTGAGACGAGTGGCTTCTCCGACACCGGACGGGTCCGGGACCGGGACATGCAGCGCGTCGTGAACGGGCTGTGGGAGTCCGGCGCGGAAGCCATCGCCATCAACGGGCAGCGGCTGACGGACCTGTCGGCGATCCGGGCCGCGGGCGACGCCATACTGGTCGACAACAAACCGCTCGTGCCCCCGTACTCGGTGCTCGCGGTGGGGGACGGCAAGAAGCTGGGCGCGGCCTTCCGGGAGAGTGCCGACGGCCAGTACCTGCAAGCGCTGAAGGACACCTTCGACATCCGGACCAGCATCTCCGTCCAGGAGAAGCTGAGCCTGCCGGCCGCCCCGAGCCTGATCGTACGGACAGCACAGCCATACAAGGCCGCAGACACAGGGAAGGGCACATCGTGATCGCCGTACTGGGCCTCGTCGTGGGAGTCGTGGTCGGACTGTTGGTCCGGCCCGAAGTTCCGGCGGTGGTCGAGCCCTATCTCCCCATCGCCGTCGTCGCCGCGCTCGACGCGGTGTTCGGCGGACTGAGGGCCATGCTCGACGGCATCTTCGTCGACAAGGTCTTCGTGGTCTCGTTCCTCTCGAACGTGGTCGTGGCGGCCCTCATCGTCTTCCTGGGTGACAAGCTGGGCGTCGGCGCCCAGCTCTCCACGGGCGTGGTGGTCGTCCTGGGCATCCGCATCTTCTCCAATGCCGCGGCGATCCGCCGGCACGTCTTCCGGGCCTGATGCCGATGAGCAACGACGCATTCAACGACGGCGGGGAGCACCCGACGGACGCCCCTCACGAGGTCACCGGGCGTCAGCGGCTGATCGCCGGTCTCTGGCCGCCCCGGGTGACCCGCGCCCAACTCATCGTCGCCCTCCTGCTGTTCGGCCTCGGGCTCGGGCTCGCCATCCAGGTGCGGTCCAACAGCGACAGCAACGCCCTGCGCGGCGCGCGCCAGGAGGACCTGGTGCGCATCCTGGACGAGGTGGACGACCGCACTCAGCGGCTGGAGGACGAGAAGCAGCGCCTCGACGCCCAGCGCACGGAGCTGGAGAACAGCTCCGACCAGGCCGAGGAGGCCCGGAAGCAGACGGTCGAGAAGGAGCGGCAACTCGGCGTGCTCGCCGGGACCGTGGCGGCCCACGGTCCAGGGATCACCATGACGGTCAACGACGTCGGGGGCGCCGTGCGGCCCGACATGCTGCTCGACGCCCTGCAGGAGCTCAGGGCGGCCGGCGCCGAGGCCGTCGAGGTCAACGGGGTCCGTGTGGTGGCCAATACGTACTTCTCCGGTGACGCGGGCTCCGTCAAGGTGGACGGGCGCAAGATCACCTCCCCGTACGTCTTCAAGGTCATCGGCAAGCCGCAGGATCTGGAACCGGCGCTGAACATCCCCGGGGGTGTCGTGCAGACGCTGGAGAAGGAGCAGGCCACGGTGCATGTGGCCCGCGCCGACGACATTGTCGTGGACGCCTTGCGACCGGCGGAGCGGCCTGACTACGCTCGGTCGTCGGGCCAGTGATTCCCGGGCGCCCGGGCGTCGGGGAACACGAGCGGACGGTTGCGGGGGGTCGCCGCATCGTAATCGTGGCGCGTGGTGGAAACTGTCGAGTGGATACGGACGTTGTGAAGATGTCCGGGTCGGCAGGTGTGTTCATTCAGGGTTCGTCCTGCCCCACGGGCGGGTCTGTTTCGGTCAAGGGGAATCGCCCGTGAAGTTGTTTGGGAAGTTGTTCGGCAAGAGCGCCCGCGATGA
Source organism: Streptomyces sp. SAS_281 (assembly GCF_052542855.1). Classification (NCBI taxonomy): domain Bacteria; kingdom Bacillati; phylum Actinomycetota; class Actinomycetes; order Kitasatosporales; family Streptomycetaceae; genus Streptomyces; species Streptomyces sp. SAS_281. The sequence goes on along the minus strand of NZ_JBMNDO010000055.1, from coordinate 47,583 downwards.
GGCCGCACGTCACCGCGCGCCGCGCCATGGTCAGCCCGACGAGCAGGGCGCGGAGCGCCCGCTCTTCCGCGACCAGGTGGCGGGCCAGGGGGGTGACTACCCGGGCGGTCCCGGCGCGTCGTCCGTTGACCCTGCCGGTCCCGGCCGCATAGGTTTCGGAGCCCCGAGCCAGGAGGCTTCGTCCATGCCGGTGTGTACGAGGTGCGGCCACCGCAACGCCGAGGCCAGTCGTTTCTGCTCCAACTGCGGTGCGCCGCTGCGGGGCGGGATCCCGGAGCGCGCCTCGGAGACGACGTCGACCATCTCGATCTCGGGCCTCGAGGCGTACGAGGCGGAGGCCACCGGCCAGACCGCCGTGCCGTCGCTGTCGCCCGAGGCGCAGGCCGCCGTCGACGCCCTGCCGCTCGGCTCGGCGCTCCTGGTGGTGCGGCGCGGTCCGAACAGCGGCAGCCGGTTCCTGCTGGACGGCGAGCTGACCACGGCCGGCCGCCACCCGCAGAGCGACATCTTCCTGGACGACGTGACGGTCTCCCGCCGGCATGTGGAGTTCCGGCGGAATGCCGACGGCAGCTTCACGGTCGGGGACGTCGGCAGCCTCAACGGCACCTATGTCAACCGTGAGCGGATCGACTCCGTCGCCCTGTCCAACGGCGACGAAGTGCAGATCGGCAAGTACCGGCTGGTCTTCTACGCGAACCAGCGGGGCATCTGACCCGCCCCCGGACGCCGTCCGGGGGGAACCCCAGGAAGGTCCATGCTGAGAACACCGAGCGGCGGTGCCCGACACGGCACCCCCGCCGACGGCCGGCCGATGAGCATCGGCACGGTGCTCCTGCAACTGCAGGAGGAGTTCCCCGAGGTCACCATCTCCAAGATCCGCTTTCTGGAGGCCGAAGGGCTTGTCGAACCGCAGCGGACCCCTTCCGGCTACCGGAAGTTCGTCGCGGCGGACGTCGAGCGGCTCGCCCAGGTGCTCCGCATGCAGCGGGACCACTACCTGCCGCTGAAGGTCATCCGCGAACATCTGGACGCCCTCGCCCGCGGCGAGCAGGTGGCCCTGCCGTCGCCCGACGGGGAGCCGCGGCAGGCGGACGGCGAGCCCGCCGGGCTGCCGGGCCGGGCCACGGCCGCCCGTATCGGCCGCGCCGAGCTCCTGGTCGCCGCCGAGGTCACCGAGAGCGACCTGGACGACTGGGAGTCGTACGGCCTGGTCGTGCCCTCGGCGGACGGCGGGTACGACGCCGAGATGGTCACCGTCGCCAGGCTTGTGGCGGAACTGGGCCGATTCGGTCTGGAACCTCGTCACCTGAGGGCCGTACGGGCCGCCGCCGACCGGGAGGCCGGGCTCATCGAGCAGATGGTCGCGCCGCTGCGCCGGCACCGGAATCCGCAGACCAGGGCGCATGCGGAGGCGACCGCGAAGGAGCTGGCGGAGCTGTCCGTACGGCTGCACTCCGCGCTCGTGCAGACCGCTCTGCAGGTACGGCTGCACTGAAGGCGGACCAGCCCGACTACCCAAACCTGCCGGGCACGTCCTAGGGTTGCTGTGTGAACGAGCTCGACGTTGTGGGTGTCCGGGTGGAAATGCCCTCCAACCAACCGATCGTGCTCCTGCGTGAAGTGGGAGGCGACCGGTATCTCCCTATTTGGATCGGTCCTGGCGAGGCGACCGCGATCGCCTTCGCCCAGCAGGGCATGGCTCCGGCCAGGCCGCTGACCCATGATCTCTTCAAGGATGTGCTCGAGGCCGTCGGCCAGGAGCTCACCGAGGTCCGGATCACGGACCTGCGCGAAGGGGTTTTCTACGCGGAGCTGGTCTTCGCCGGCGGTGCCGAGGTGAGCGCGCGGCCTTCCGACGCCATAGCCCTGGCGCTGCGTACCGGCACGCCGATCTACGGCAGTGACGGGGTGCTGGACGACGCGGGGATCGCGATCCCCGACGAGCAGGAGGACGAGGTGGAGAAGTTCCGCGAGTTCCTCGACCAGATCTCTCCGGAGGACTTCGGGACGAACAACAGCCAGTGACGTCTACGGGGGCGGCCACCGGCACATCCGGTGAGCCTTTCCCCGTCAACGGTCACGCGAAACCACCCTCAGGGTGATTATCACTCGGCGTGCCGAGTGTGGCGATCGTTGACGCACCCCGGGTGACTGCCTACCTTCGAGTGGGCAGGTCAAGGACGGAGGTCGGCGTGAGAAGCAGCGGCGACGGTACGGCAGCGGGTGCGCCGTATCCGCAGCAAGGGAGTACGGCCGACCGGACCATCAGGCAGTCGGCCGCGCCGGCTGCGGTGGCGGGGGGCGGCGTGGCATCGGTCGACGACATCGGCTATCGCGGGCCCACGGCGTGCGCGGCGGCGGGGATCACGTACCGGCAGCTGGACTACTGGGCGCGCACCGGTCTCGTGGAGCCGAGCGTCCGTCCGGCGTACGGGTCGGGCACCCAGCGGCTCTACAGCTTCCGGGACGTCGTCCTGCTGAAGATCGTGAAGCGCTTCCTCGACACCGGAGTGGCGCTCCAGAACATCCGGACCACGGTCCAGCACCTGCGGGCCCGCGGTTTCCAGGATCTGGAGCGGATGACGCTGATGAGCGACGGGGCCACGGTCTACGAGTGCTCCTCGCCCGCCGAGGTGGTCGACCTGCTCCAGGGCGGCCAGGGCGTCTTCGGGATCGCCGTCGGAGTGGTCTGGCGGGATGTGGACGCGGCCCTGTCGCAGCTGCACGGGGAGCGCGTGGACACCGGTGAGACGCTGATCGGGCACAACCCGGCCGACGAGCTCGCCCGCCGCCGCAACCGGGCTGTCTGAGCCCCTGACAAGCCCGCCCCGGGGCGGGAACCGCGGGCGCCCGGGCCGGGCCGACACGGCGATTGTCAGTGCCGTAGGGCAGCATCGGCTGGTGTGAGAGCCTCGCCGACCATCCTGCACCTGGACATGGATGCCTTCTACGCCTCCGCGGAGCAGGCGGCGAAGCCCAGCCTGCGCGGCAAACCGGTCGTGGTGGGCGGGCTGGGGCCGCGCGGGGTCGTCGCGACCGCCTCGTACGAGGCGCGGCGCTTCGGGGTGCACTCGGCGATGCCGACGGCGCAGGCCAGACGGCTCGCTCCGAACGCCGCCTATCTGGTCCCGCGCTTCACGCTGTACCGGACCGTGAGCGACCAGGTCATGGAGCTGCTCGGCCGGCTCTCACCGCTGGTGGAACCGCTCAGCCTGGACGAGGCGTTCGTGGACCTCGAAGCGGGCGGCACGGCCGACGACACGGCCTCCGCCCTGGAGATCGGCAGGGAACTGCGCGAGGCCATCCGGGCGGTCACCGGACTGACCGGTTCCGTCGGGCTCGCGGGCTCCAAGATGCTCGCCAAGATCGCTTCCGAGGAGGCCAAGCCCGACGGGATACGCCTGATCGAGCCCGGCACCGAACGCGCGCACCTCGCGCCCATGACGGTGCGCACCCTGCCCGGCGTCGGCCCCGCCACGGCGGACCATCTTCGCCGGGCCGGCATGACGACGGTCGACGACCTCGCCGAGGCGGGCGAGGCGGAGCTGGTCCGGCTGCTCGGCAAGGCGCACGGCGCCGCGCTGCACCGGATGGCCTCCGGCTTCGACGACCGGCCCGTGGTCGCGGAGCGCGACGCGAAATCCGTATCCGTCGAGGACACCTTCGACATGGACCTGCACGACCGCGTCCGGGTGCGCACCGAGGTGGAACGGCTGGCCGACCGGTGCGTCCAGCGCCTGCGGGGCGCAGGGCGCTCGGGGCGCACGGTGGTCCTCAAGGTGCGCCGGTACGACTTCTCCACGCTGACCCGCTCCGAGACGCTGCGCGGGCCCACGGACGACCCCGCGGTCGTCCGCGAGGCCGCCGCCCGGCTCCTGGAGGCCGTGGACACCACCGGCGGGGTGCGGCTGCTCGGCGTCGGCGTCACGGGGCTCGCCGACTACACCCAGGAGGACCTGTTCGCCCAGGCCGCCGGTGCGCGGGAGGCTGCCCTCCCGGAGGACGACGCCTCCGGGCCGCGGGAGGACGCCGAGGCCCGCGCGGGCACGGCGGACGACGCGCCGGGGGCGGAGGAGGGGACCGCCGAGCAGCGGGCCGCGCGCCGCTGGCCGGCCGGGCACGACGTGCTCCACGAGGTCCACGGCCACGGCTGGGTGCAGGGGAGCGGGGTCGGCCGGGTGACCGTGCGGTTCGAGGAACCGGGCGCCACGGCACCCGGCCGGGTGCGTACGTTCCGCGTGGACGATCCCGCGCTGCGGGCCGCCGACCCCCTGCCGCTCGTCCCGGACCCGCCGGACTACTCCTCCTGGCCCGCCAGCCGGCCGAAGTCGCGGTCCGGGGCCGGTGCGCCGGGGGCCGCGTCCAGTCCGTAGTGACGGTAGAGCTGGAGCTCCTGCTCGGGGGAGAGGTGGCGGCCCACGCCGAAGTCGGGGGCGTCCTTGATGAGCGCCCGCTCGAAGGGGACGTGCAGGGCGTCGTCCACGAATTCACTGGGCTCCAGGGGGACGAAGGCGTCCCGGCTGAAGAGCCCGGTGCGCACGGCCGCCCATTCGGGGACGCCGGTCGCGTCGTCGAGGTACACCTCGTCCACGGTCCCGATCTTGGTGCCCCTGCGGTCGAAAGCCTTGCGGCCGATCAGGCTGCGCGGGTCGATATCGGTCTGCACGGTCCCTCCCACACGGGTCGCGGCTGGTCCACAGGGACTACAGAAATGCAGTTCCGTGGTCTTGGCCACTCGAGAATTCTCGTCGTGTACCCCGCTGGTAGGCTGGCCATGGCTGCTGACCCCGTGCGGGAGAGTCGTCCGGAGCCGATCCGGAGGACGCCGAAGGAGCAAATCCTCCCCGGAATCTCTCAGGCCCCCGTACCGCACGGACGAGGTCACTCTGGAAAGCAGGGCGGGTTGCGCGCGGCCGATGGGCCGTACGGAGCTTCTCCCTCACCGACGGTGAAAGCCGGCGCCCGCGTGGTGCCGGTGAAGCTCTCAGGTTGAGATGACAGAGGGGGAGGCCGTCAGGGCACCCGGCGCCGCGGTGCCCCTCGCAGGTCGTGACAGACCAGGAGGCCTCCACCATGACCCCCCGTCGCACCCCGCTCACGCAGCTGGAACAGGGCATCCCCTTCGAGCAGCGCCACATCGGCCCCGACGCCGAGGCGCAGGCGAAGATGCTCGCCCAGGTCGGCTACGGCTCGCTGGACGAGCTGACCGCGGCCGCCGTGCCCGACGTGATCAAGAGCACCGAGGCGCTGGCCCTCCCGGAGGCCCGGACCGAGGCCGAGGTGCTGGCCGAACTCCGCCGGCTCGCCGACCGCAACCAGGTCCTCGCCCCGATGATCGGGCTCGGCTACTACGGCACGTTCACCCCGCCGGTGATCCTGCGCAACGTCATGGAGAACCCCGCCTGGTACACGGCCTACACGCCGTACCAGCCCGAGATCTCCCAGGGCCGCCTCGAAGCCCTCCTGAACTTCCAGACGATGGTCGCCGAGCTGACCGGCCTGCCCACCTCCGGCGCCTCGCTGCTCGACGAGGGCACCGCCGCCGCGGAGGCCATGGCGCTCGCCCGGCGCGTCGGCAAGGTGAAGAACGGTGTCTTCCTGGTCGACGCCGACACCCTGCCGCAGTCCGTCGCGGTCATCGAGACCCGCGCCGAGCCGACCGGCGTCGAGGTCGTCGTCGCCGACCTCAGCGACGGCATCCCGGCCGAGGTCGCCGAGCGCGGCGTCTTCGGTGTGCTCCTCCAGTACCCGGGAGCCTCCGGGGCCGTCCGGGACCTCAAGCCCGTGATCGACCAGGCGCACGAGCTGGGCGCCGTCGTCACCGTCGCCGCCGACCTGCTGGCCCTCACGCTGCTCACCTCGCCCGGCGAGCTGGGCGCCGACATCGCCGTCGGCACCACGCAGCGCTTCGGCGTCCCGATGGGCTTCGGCGGCCCGCACGCCGGCTACATGGCGGTCCGCGACAAGTTCGCCCGCAGCCTGCCCGGCCGCCTGGTCGGCGTTTCCGTGGACGCCGACGGCAACAAGGCGTACCGCCTGGCCCTCCAGACCCGCGAGCAGCACATCCGCCGCGAGAAGGCCACCAGCAACATCTGCACCGCCCAGGTGCTGCTCGCCGTCATGGCCGGCATGTACGCCGTCTACCACGGCCCCGAGGGGCTGCGCACGATCGCCCGGCGCACCCACCGCTACGCCGCGATCCTCGCCGAGGGCCTGCGCGCCGCCGGGATCGACGTGCTGACCGGCTCCCACTTCGACACGCTCACCGTCCGCGTCCCCGGCAGGGCGGGCGAGGTCGTCGCGGATGCCCGGGAGCGCGGGGTCAACCTGCGCCTGGTCGACGCCGACACCGTCTCGGTGGCCTGCGACGAGACCACGACCCGCACCCAGGTCGCCGCCGTCTGGGCCGCCTTCGGTGCCGACGGGGACGTCGAGGCGCTGGACGCCACGACCGAGGACGCGCTGCCCGAGGCGCTGCTGCGCACCGACACGATCCTCACCCACCCGGTCTTCCATCAGCACCGGTCCGAGACCGCGATGCTGCGCTACCTGCGCAAGCTCGCCGACCGCGACTACGCGCTGGACCGAGGCATGATCCCGCTCGGCTCCTGCACCATGAAGCTGAACGCGACCGCCGAGATGGAGTCGATCACCTGGCCCGAGTTCGGCGCGCTGCACCCGTTCGCGCCCGCCGAGCAGGCGCAGGGCTTCCTGACGCTCATCCGCGAGCTGGAGGAGCGGCTGGCCGAGGTCACCGGTTACGACGCGGTGTCCATCCAGCCGAACGCCGGCTCGCAGGGCGAGTTCGCGGGGCTGCTGGCCGTCCGCGCGTACCACCGCGCCAACGGCGACGAGAACCGGACCGTCTGCCTGATCCCGTCCTCCGCGCACGGCACCAACGCCGCGAGCGCCGTGATGGCCGGCATGAAGGTGGTCGTCGTCAAGACCGCCGACGACGGCGAGGTCGACATCGAGGACCTGCGCGCCAAGATCGCGCAGTACCGCGACGAGCTGGCCGTGCTCATGATCACCTACCCGTCGACGCACGGTGTCTTCGAGGAGCACGTCGCCGACATCTGCGCCGAGGTGCACGACGCCGGCGGCCAGGTCTACGTCGACGGCGCCAACCTCAACGCCCTGGTCGGCCTGGCCAAGCCCGGCCGGTTCGGCGGCGACGTCTCGCACCTCAACCTGCACAAGACCTTCTGCATCCCGCACGGCGGTGGCGGCCCGGGCGTCGGTCCGGTCGGTGTGCGCGCGCACCTGGCGCCGTACCTGCCCAACCACCCGCTCCAGCCCGCGGCGGGCCCTGAGACCGGCGTGGGACCGATCTCGGCGGCCCCCTGGGGCTCCGCCGGCATCCTCCCCATCTCGTGGGCGTACGTACGCCTGATGGGTGGCGAGGGGCTGAAGCGCGCGACGCAGGTCGCCGTACTCGCGGCCAACTACATCGCCAAGCGTCTCGAACCGCACTACCCGATCCTGTACAACGGCCCGGCCGGTCTGGTGGCGCACGAGTGCATCGTGGATCTCCGGCCGATCTCCAAGGCGACCGGCGTCAGCATCGACGACGTCGCCAAGCGGCTCATCGACTACGGCTTCCACTCGCCGACCATGTCGTTCCCGGTCGCCGGCACGCTGATGATCGAGCCGACCGAGAGCGAGGACCTCGCTGAGCTGGACCGCTTCTGCGACACGATGATCGCGATCCGTGCCGAGATCGAGAAGGTGGCGTCGGGGGAGTGGAGCGCGGACGACAACCCGCTCGCCAACGCCCCGCACACCGCCGCCGCGCTCGGCGGGGAGTGGGAGCACGCGTACAGCCGCGAGGAGGCGGTGTTCCCGGCCGGTGTCTCGGCCGCCGACAAGTACTGGCCGCCGGTGCGCCGCATCGACGGGGCGTTCGGTGACCGCAACCTCGTCTGCTCGTGCCCGCCCCTGGACGAGTACGACAACTGATCAGGTGATCGGAGCGGTGTGACGCGGACACGCGTCGGGGCCGGTGCGGAGACACTCCGGGCCGGCCCCTTTTCCGTACCCGGCCGGTCAGGCGGCCTTGACCACCCGGCTCGCCGCCAGGGGCCTGTGCGGGGCGATGATCTGCCCGTCCGGAAGCAGCTCACCGGTGTCCTCGAAGAGCAGGACGCCGTTGCACAGCAGGCTCCAGCCCTGCTCCGGGTGGTGTGCCACCTGGCGGGCGGCCTCCCGGTCGGCTGAGTCGGCTGTCGGGCAGGGTGGCTGGTGCTGGCACATGGAGGGGTTCTTTCGCTGCGTCGAGTTGAGTGGCCTGCGGTGTGAAGAGGTGTTCATGACCGCCCCCGTATCGATCGGTCGCATCCCAGTGTTGCCCTACCGGCGACAATCCGCAGGGATTTCGCCGCAGCGCTTCCACTCCGCCCATGACGCGTCACCCGCCCGGACGGTGCAGCTCAACTGCACTGTCACTTCGGGTGGTTCGGGGTGGCCGGATGGGACTAGTCCGGATGGGCGGGGGTCGTACACGCGTCCGCGTGCTGTGCCCCGCCGCCGGAAGGGGCGACGGGGCACAGCACGCGGAGGGGGCGGCCGCCGGTCTCAGGCCGGGGCCGGCGAGCCCAGCAGCGGTCCCGGGCCGGGCGTGATGCGGGTGGTGATCACCGGCAGCAGGTCGGCGGCCCGGTGCGGCCGGTGGGCGGCGAAGCCGGGAGGCGCCGGGGACAGCGGCACGAGCACGTCGTCCGGCGCGGGCGCCCCGCAGGAGGCGTCCGCCGTGGGGTCGCCGTGCAGCCACAGGGCCAGCATGTACAGGTCGGGGATGGACAGCAGCCTCGGCTGGTAGGGACCGCTCATGCCCTCCGCCTGGCGCAGCGCCAGCTCCGTCGATGCGATGTACGGGCCCTCGAAGAAGTGCGAGAAGGTCCAGCCGTCCGCGGTGAGCATGGTGTCCGCCGCCGCCACCGCCCGGTCCGTGCTGCGGATCTGGAAGCGCCAGGCGGCGAGCCGGGTGGCGGGTGCGAGGTCGCCCGGGGCGACGCCCAGCACATGGACGGGCAGCGGGTGTTCGGGGCTCAGAGGTCCCTGTGCGGACCGCAGGGCGGGCGTGCGGGCCTCGCGGACGGCGGTCGGTGAACCGAGCGCCGCGAGGACGCTGCGCAGCGCGGGCGCGGGGGCCGGGGGAACATGCAGCGGCATATTGGGTCGCCTCTCACTTCGGAGACACGGTGGTGCGCGGGCGGGTGCGGACGGCGTTGTCGGCGTGCGGGGCCAGAGGAGGCCGGTGACTGAGCCGGTGCGTCAACTCTCTGCCTCGTCCGCGGAGTTTATACGACACGTGTTCACGCGGTGTTTCCACTAGCCGCCACGGCTATTGCCGACAAGGCGGTATCCGGACTTTATTATGCGGAGATCATGCTGATTCGGCGCGAGCGGCGCAGCCGCCGCCTCGGGTTTTTCCCGCGCTGCGGTCGGCCGAAACCCGTCGGGGCTTTACGGACCCGCCGTACGGGGAAACCGCCCGCTGCGTCATGCCGAGTGAATGTGCCCGGGGCCCCCGCGCACAGATTAGCGTGTGTGCGCCGTCCGCGGGGCGTTACGGATCACGTCCTGCGGGCATTATCGATCGTGATGCGGGCGGCCCGGGCCGCGTGCCGGCCACATGAGGAGGACACTTCGATGGGGGAGAAGGTCGTCGCGGGCGCCTTTGACCTGTCCGACCGGCAGAGGTACCGGAAGAAACTGCAACAGTGCCTGGAGGCGCTGTCCGGACTCCTCGCCGAGCGGCGGTTCGAGCGGCCGCGCAACCTCATGGGCATGGAGATCGAACTCAATCTCACGGGCGCCGACGCCATGCCGAAGATGTTGAATGGGCAGGTGCTGGAGCGCATCGCGAGTCACGATTTCCAGACGGAACTGGGGATGTTCAATCTTGAGGTGAACATAGTCCCCCATCATCTGTCGGGGCGTGTTCTGGATCAGTTGGCCGAAGAGCTGAGGACCGGGCTCGGATATGCCGACCGCAAGGCCGGTGAAGTCGATGCCGGGATCATGATGATCGGAATCCTGCCGACGCTCGGCCGCGACGACATGGTCCGGTCCAATCTCTCCGACGTCGACCGCTACGCCCTCCTGAACGATCAAATGCTGGCGGCGCGCGGGGAGAGTTTCTCGCTCGATATCGAAGGCGTCGAGCGGCTGGTCGCCACCGCCGGATCGATCACCCCGGAGGCGGCCTGCACCTCGCTGCAACTGCATCTCCAGGTCACTCCGGAACGCTTCGCCGACGTGTGGAACGCGGCGCAGACCGTCGCCGCCGTACAGGTCGCCCTGGGCGCCAACTCGCCGTTCCTCTTCGGCCGCGAGGTGTGGCGGGAGTCGCGGCCGCCGCTGTTCGAGCAGGCGACGGACACCCGGCCGCCCGAACTGCGCAACCAGGGCGTGCGGCCCAGGACCTGGTTCGGGGAGAAGTGGATCGGCTCGGTGGAGGAGCTCTTCGAGGAGAACCTGCGGTACTTCCCGCCGCTCCTGCCCATCTGCGACGAGGAGGAGCCCCTGCGCGTCCTCGCCGACGGCGGGGTGCCCCAGCTGAAGGAGCTGGTCCTCCACAACGGCACGGTCTACCGGTGGAACCGCCCGGTGTACGGGATCGCCGACGGCGTTCCGCACCTGCGTGTGGAGAACCGGGTGCTGCCCGCGGGCCCGACGGTCGCCGACGTCATCGCCAACACCGCGCTCTACTACGGCCTGGTGCGGGCGCTGGCGGGGGAGTCGCGTCCGGTGTGGACCCGGATGCCGTTCTCCGCCGCCGCCGAGAACTTCGAGACCGCGTGCCGCCACGGCATCGAGGCCGAGCTGCTGTGGCCCCGGCCCGGCCGCTCCGGTGGGCTGACGCGGGTGCCCGTGACGAAGCTGGTGCGCGACGAGCTGCTGCCGCTCGCCGCCGCCGGGCTCGACGGCTGGAACATCGAGCCGGCGGACCGGGACCACTACCTCGGCATCATCGAGGAGCGGTGCAAGCGGCGGACGAACGGCGCGTCCTGGCAGGCGGACACCTACCACCGGGGACGCGAGGCGGGCCTGGACCGGGGCGCCGCCCTCGCCGCGATGACCCGGCGCTACGGCGAGCTGATGCAGGGCGGTGACCCGGTGCACACCTGGCCGGTGGGCGTCCCGGGGCCGTGACGGGGGGCCGGTCCGCCGCCGGGCCGGCCGGCCGTCTGCCCCTACTCCGCGGCCGCACGGGCGCCCTGGGCCGCCGTCATCACCGCCTGGAGGATCACCGCCTGGATCTCGGCCGGGTCGTTCACCTGGTAGCCCCCGCCCCCGGTGACCTCGGCGATCTCCTCCAGCTCCGCGCGGTCCGCCTCGGGCCCGACGGCGATGGCCAGCAGCGGGACCGGGCGCGTCGGGTCGGCGATGGACTTCAGCTCCTCCACGAGGGCGGAGCGCGAGATGGACCGCTCGTCCTGGTTGGACCCGTCCGTGAGGATCACCACCGCGTTGAACTTGCCCTTCACATACGTGCGCTGCGCCTCCTTGTACGCGGCCAGCGCGGTGTCGTACAGACCGGTGGCGCCGTCCGGCACCGGTTGCAGCGCGGCGAACGCGGCGGCGAGCTTCTCCCGGTGGGTACCGCCCCCCTTCACGGGGTCGCCGAGCCTGGCGGTCGTCACCAGCTGCCGGTAGTCCTTGGCCCCGTCGAGCGTGGTCGCGAACTCCCAGAGCCCGATCTCGTCGTTCGGGGTGAACTGGTCGAGCGCCTGGACCAGCGATGCCTTGGTGACGTCCATCCGGGACTGGTCGCGGCCCGGCACCGTCGCGGCCATGGAGCCGGAGGCGTCGACCACGGTGGTGAGCCGCGCACTCTGTACGGTGATCGTCCACATGCCGAGCGTCTCCTGGAGCGCCTCGTCCGTCGGGGCGGGCGGCTGCGTGGCGTCGTAGGTCTGCGGCGACCGGCCGCCCGCCGCCGCGACCAGCTTCTCGTCCGCCGTTCCGTACGTGGTCCGGAAGCCGTGCTCGCGAAAGGTGCGCACGGAGCTCTCCTCGGACAGCAGGATCATGAACCGCAGCGCCGCCCGGCTCTCGTCCGTGGACTGGTGGCGCTCGTCCACCATCGTGAGCGGGTAGTTGAGCAGGGGGGTGCCGTCCTCGGGGTAGAACAGGTCCAGCTTGCCGTCGGCCGCCGACTCGGCGTTGTGGGCGAAGGCGGCCTGTTCGGAGAGGAGCACCGCCTGGTTGCGCGCCGGATTGCCCGCCTCGGCGCCCGAGCCGTCCTGCGGCAGGGTCGCCACCACCTGGGTGTCCCCGTCGGACATCCGCTGGGCGAGCAGCTTCGCGGTGGCCGCGACCCGGGTGTCGCTGTCGCCGCCCTGCTTCCCGGCGGAGACGCCGATGCTGTTGAGGGCCAGCAGTCCGGTCGCCGAGCGCGCGGGGTCGGCGGAGCCGAGACGTACCCGGTCGGACTCCATGGCCGCGCCCGTCAACTCGGCCCAGGTGTAGGTCTTCTTCGGCCAGCCGAGGCTCTTGGCGGCCCGGGGGACGGCGGCGAGCGCGACCGGTGAGGTGGCGACGGAGCCGCCGGGGGTGATGGGGGTGCCGTCCCCGGCGCCCTTGGCCCTGGTCAGCCACAGGTCCGAGTCGGGGAGCCATATCTGGTAGTCGGGGCGGCCTCCGCTCGCGAGCGCGTCCGCGACCTTGTACGAGTCACGGGCCACCACGTCCACGTCGACGCAGCGCCCGTCCGAGCGCACCTCGTCCGTACGCGCCCGGTCGGCGATGGCACGTACGGCGGGAGCGATGTCCGGGGAGGCCGCCATCGACAGATGGACGGCGCTCTCCTCGCACGACGTGGAGAACGGGAGCAGACCGCCCTGCACGGCGACCGCCGCTCCCCCCGCCACGGCGAGGACGAGCACGGTGGCGATGGCCACGTTCCGGCGGCGGCGCGGTGGACGGTCCCCGCCTCCGGCCGCCGGCCGGTCATCGGGCAAGCTGTGACGTCCCATGTCGGTGGTGCCCCTCCTTGAGGATGTACAAGGAAAAGGGGGACCACGCCATCGGCAATGGCGCTCGTCCCCCGGCCAGTCGCGCATGATCTTCGTACCTGCATTCGAGACCCTAGCGGGGCGGCGAAGGGCGTGGGACGCGAATGCACAACTGAGGGCAGGTGTACAGGTGGAGGCGGGGCGCGTGGCTGATTCTTTTCCCCAGGAGGCCGTGTCACAACGGATTCTCCGGTCCGAGACGGTGCTGGTGCTGGCGCTCTCGCTGGGGGCGAGCGGCGTGTCCGCCCTTATCAGCTTTGTCGGATCGCTGACGAAACCAGGGGGTTTGAAGGACCAGGCGGCAACCCTCAACAGCTCGGCCGCCCCGGGCCGCCCTTGGCTGGATCTCGCCTGGCAGCTCTTCGGCGTCGCGACCGCGCTGGTGCCCGTCGCGCTGGTGGCGCATCTGCTCATCCGGGAAGGGACCGGACTGCGGGTCCTCGGCTTCGACCGCACCCGGCCCGGACAGGACGTGGCACGGGGCGCGGCCGTCGCGGCGGGCATCGGCAGCGCCGGGCTGGCCTTCTACCTGGTGGCCAGGGCGGCCGGCTTCAACCTCACCGTCGTGCCCGAGTCACTGCCCGACGTGTGGTGGAAGTTCCCCGTGCTCATCCTGTCGGCCCTCCAGAACGCCGTACTGGAGGAAGTGATCGTCGTCGGATACCTGCTGCGCCGGCTGGGGCAGCTGGGCTGGACGCCGATGGCCGCACTGCTGGCGAGCTCGGTGCTGCGCGGCTCGTACCACCTCTACCAGGGCATCGGCGGGTTCATCGGCAACATGGTGATGGGCGTCGTCTTCGTGCTGCTCTACCGGCGCTGGCAGCGGGTGGGCCCTCTCGTCGCGGCCCACGCGCTGCTGGACATCGGCGCGTTCGTCGGTTACGCGCTGCTCGCCGGGAAGGTGGGGTGGCTGCCCACGCCGTGAGCCCCGGTGTCACGGGCCGACGAGGAGTTCGCCGTCCAGCACCGTGACCGCGCGGCCCGTCAGCAGGGTGCGCGCACCGCGCAGCGAGGTGTGTACGAGACCGGAGCGGGCGGAGACCTGAAGCCCGGTCAGCCGGTCGCGGCCGAGCCGGGCCGACCAGAACGGGGCCAGGGCGGTGTGCGCGCTGCCGGTCACCGGGTCCTCGTCGATGCCCACGGCCGGGAAGAATCCGCGGGAGACGTAGTCGTACGCCCGCACCGGCGCCGCGGCGGCCGTGGCGATGACGCCGCGCCGCGAGAGGGCGGCCAGCGCCGCGAAGTCCGGGGCCAGTGCCCGTACCGCCGCCTCGTCCCTCAGCTCCACCAGAAGGTCCCCGACCTGCGCACCGGTGTCGTGCACCGACAGCGGCTCCGCGCCGAGAGCCTCCGCCAGCCCGTCCGGGGCCGGCTCGGGGGTCAGCGGGGCGGTCGGGAAGTCGAGCGTGAGCGAGCCGTCCGGGTGGGCGGTCGACGTCAGCGTGCCGCACCGGGCGGCGAAGCGGACCGTGCCCGTGGCGGCGCCCGTGGTGTGCAGGACATGGGCCGTGGCGAGGGTGGCGTGGCCGCACATGTCCACCTCGGTGACCGGCGTGAACCACCGCAGCGCCCAGTCCGCCTCGCCGCCCGGCGGCAGTGGATGGGCGAACGCGGTCTCGGAGAGGTTCAGCTCGGCGGCGACCTGCTGGAGGAACGCGTCCCCGGGGAAGCCCTCGGGGCCGAACAGCAGGACGCCGGCGGGGTTGCCGGTGAAGGGGCGGGCGGTGAACGCGTCTACGGTGCGAATCCTCATGGGCCGACCGTAGAGCTCCGCCCCGGCCGGGAACCAAGGCCAATCGCGGAACAGTGGCCCCGAAACCGCGCCGGGCTTGACCTTGTCACGGTGACAAGGGGTTCACTCGGCCGCGAGGAGGTGGTCCGATGACCACGGCGAACGAGGATACGGCCGTCACACGCGCGCTGCGCGGGCTGGAGCACGGTGACGCGTCGGTGCGGTTGCGGACCGCGCTGGCGGTCGGATCGGCGCCGGACGCGCGGCTGGTGGACCGGCTCGTGGAGCGGTGCGCGACCGAACCGGAGTTCTCCGTACGGGAGATGCTGACCTGGGCGCTCACCCGGCACCCGCGGGACCTGACGGTCCCCCGGCTCGTCGGCGAGCTCCGGTCGGAGCGCCCGCAGGCCCGCGGCCAGGCCCTGCACACGCTGTCCAAGACCGGGGACCGGCGGGCCTGGCCGGCGATCACCCGGGCGCTGCTCACCGACACCGACGAGGAGGTGGCGCGCGCCGCCTGGCGCACCGCGGTCCTCCTCGTGCCCGAGGACGAGGCGCCCGCGCTCGCCGTCGTGCTGGCCGGGCAGCTCGGGCGCGGCGGACGCGAGACGCGGCTGAGCCTCAGCCGGGCGCTGATCGCCCTCGGCGCGGCGGCCGCACCGGCGCTGGACGCCGCCGCCGCGCACCCCGAGCCCCGGGTCCGCGAGCACGCGCTCGCCACCGAGGAGCTGCGGCGTGACCCGGACGCCGGGTTCGACCCCGCGATCGAGGAGGCGAAGCGGAGGGTGGCCCTCGGGGCGTACGGTCAGGAGGGGTGATGGACGGTGCTGATCGGTGAGGTGGCGCGGCGGTCCGGGGTCAGCGCGCGCATGCTCCGGCACTACGAGTCGCTGGGTCTGGTGCGGCCCACGGGGCGCAACGACGTCGGATACCGGGAGTACTCCGGCGAGGACGTCCGGCGCATCTTCCACATCGAGAGCCTGCGGTCCCTCGGCCTCTCGTTGCGCGAGGTGGGGCGCGCTCTGGACGACCCCGGGTTCAGCCCGGCCGGGTTGGTGGACGACCTTGCTCGGCGGACCCGGGAACGGATCGCGAGCGAGACGGAGCTGCTGACCCGGCTCAGCCGGATCGGCGCCGCCGAGCCGGGGGACTGGGAGGGTGTCCTGCGTACCGTCGCCCTTCTCCAGGCGCTGGGCTCCGCCAGTCCGGGGGCCCGGCAGCGGGCGGCGCTGTCCTCGGCGGGCGACGCGCCCGTGCCGGCGGAGGCCCTGGTCGAGGCGGTGCTGAGCGAGCGGGATCCGAGCGTGGCCGGCGCGCTGCGGTGGGCGCTGGCGCGGACGGGCGACAGGCTCGACCTGCTGGCGGAGGGCCTGGACTCGCCCGTCGCGGCGGTGCGCGCCCGCGCTGTGCGGGCGGTCGCCGGGATTCCGGGCGAGGCGGCGAACGCCCTGCTGCGCGACGCCCTCGCCCATCCCGACGTCGCGGTACGCCAGTACGCGGCGCCGGCGCTCGGTGCGCGCGGGGTGGCCGAGGCGGTCCCGACGCTCATCGACATGGTCGCGTACGCGGTGCGGGACGTGGACGCGGCCGACGCGCTGGGTGTGCTGGCCGCCGGTCCGGAGACGGCCGAGCGGATCGCCTCCGCGCTCGTCGGCCGCCTCGCCGACACAGCCCTCGACGCGTCCGCCCGCCGCCGCCTCACCCAGGCGCTGGCGGACATCCCGGGCCCGACGGCGACCCGGGCGCTCGGGGAACTGGCGGAGGACGGGGACCGGGGCGTGGCGGTGACGGCGGTGTACCTGCTGGGGCTGCGGGGGCGGTAGGGCGGGGTCGCGTCGCGCGGAGGGCCGCCGCCGGCTCCAGCAGGGGCCGGCCGTCCACCTCTGTCCGACGCCGGTCGTCCGGCTGCCATCCGCGGGCGGTGGCCACGTCGAGCAGGGCGCGGACGGCGCCGGGTTCGTGCAGGTTGAGGGAGGCGCCCCGGACGTACCCCACGTCCCCGGAGCCCAGGGAGCCCCGCCCGGAACGTACCGGTCCGGGCCTTCGGGGAAGACGACCCGCCGGAGCGGCCGGCTGCCGGTGCGGCGTGAGGACCTGGCGGCAGGTCCACACCCCGACCCGGACAGCCCCTGCCTGATCCGGAGGACGAAGGAGATCCTCGAACAGGCCGAGGAGGAGGACGAAGCCGAGGACGGACGGGCGGTGGCTTCGTGGCCGTCCAGGGCCACGCTCTACCGGTTGGCGGAGAAGCGGCGACGTGGGCGGCGGGAGATGTCTGGCACCGCTTCACGAGCCGCCTACGGCCCTCGGTGCTCAGGGGCGCCTCGCGTGGCACTCGTCGTCCTCTCGAACTCGGACGACGGCAGGCGCGATATCTGTCGCGCGCCTGCCGCATTGCGGTCTTTCAGCCCCGCGGTGCCACGCGGATACGGTTCCCGTCAGGATCAGCTGCGAGGAAGGTCAGCCCGAACCCCAGATCGTGAGGCTCGCGCAGGATCGTGACGCCCTTGGACTGCCACTGCTTGAAGATCGCGTCGATCTCGCCGGGCCCACCCCCGTGGATGCCCAGGCACACCTCACTGGTGCGCGGGATGTCCGGTGACAGATCCTCGGACTGGCCGGACCACAGAGCGAGGTCAGCGCCGGGCCCGAGGTCGAAGGTGATGTAGCCCGGAGTTTCGAACGAGGGGCTCAAATCGAGGAGGTCGCCGTAGAAACGAGCTGCGGCGGCAGCGTCGTTCACGTAGACGATGGACAGGACGGATGTGGTCATGGTTCCTTCTCGCAGGTCGTTGGTACGCACCCATCAGCTTGAGCGGGATATGCGCCGCGTCGTGTCGCAATTCCTGGGAAAATTGGTGGGTGACGCCAGACCGCTTCTTCTCCCTGATGCTGCTCCTCGCATCGAGAGATGCCATGACCACACAGGAACTTGCCTCGGCGCTCGGGGTGTCCCTTCGAACCATCACCCGGGACCTGAACTGGCTCCGCGACGCCGGTCTGCCGGTGACCGCGCAACGGGGTCGCCTCGGAGGCGTGACCATGCTGCCCGGGCTCGACCTCACGCGACTCACGCCGGGCGAGCGTGATCATCTGTCGCTCACCGGACTGGACGAGAAGCAACGTGCGGAGCTCGACGCATCGGTCGAAGGCCAGCGGGCGCTCTCCAAGATCGCCGCTGCACAGTCACGTCGAGTTCATGAACTCCTGCCGCTCACCGACGTAGTGCACGTGGACAGCCGCCCCTGGACCCAGGCGCACCCCTCCGGCACGACTCCGGCTTCGCTGATCGGCCCAGTGCGGCGAGGCCGCCGGCTACGGATCGAGTACGACAGCTCACGCGAGCCGTGCCCTCGCGACCTGGTCGTGGATCCCTACGGGCTGTTCGCCAAGGCCGGCATCTGGTACCTCGTCGCCGACCGTGCCCGAGTGCCACGGATGTACCGACTCGAACGGATCACGACGTGGGAAGAAGTCGACCAGCCACGACGGATCCACGAGAGCCGGACCCTGGCCGCCGTCGCCGCAGCGCTCGTTGCTCAGTGGGAACACAACCACGCGATAGAGGTCAGCGCCACCATCGACCGGACCCAGATCGAGCGAGCGCAACGGATCTTCGGCCAACGACTCGTCCGGGACGGCCATGACGAATCCGCCACCGGCCACAAGGTGACGATCCGCTTCCTGCAACTGGAGGACGTGCGAGCACTGCTGCCGTTCGGGAGCGCCATCACCGTGCACGGCCCCACCGAAGCCAGGGCTCGTCTCAGCGAGCTCGCCACCCACCTTGCCCACCACTATGCGCCGTCACCGAGGGCCTGACTCGTGACAAGTCAACGGGGGACGTGGTGGGGGACCTGCCGGTGTGTCCGAAGAGGCTGCCCTTGCGAGGGCTGACGCCCTCGCCCCGCCCCGCAACGAGTCACTGGAAGGCCGCCCTGCACGGTCTGTTCGGGCCCCCTGCCCGAAGGGCGCAGCAG
Organism: Streptomyces sp. SAS_281; assembly: GCF_052542855.1. Taxonomy (NCBI): domain Bacteria; kingdom Bacillati; phylum Actinomycetota; class Actinomycetes; order Kitasatosporales; family Streptomycetaceae; genus Streptomyces; species Streptomyces sp. SAS_281. The sequence goes on along the minus strand of NZ_JBMNDO010000055.1, from coordinate 28,849 downwards.
GTCACAGCGCCGGACGTGCTCGCGGCGTTGCCGTCGGCAGGCATACCGCCAACGCAAGGCGATGCTCTCGTGAGTCTGTCCTCGAACGTCCAGGCCGGTCAGTTCAGCAGGACAGCCTCGAACGTCTGACGGTGGTCCACCAGCCAGGTCCGCATGCGGTCCCAGCGTTCCCATCCACCGCGCTCGGCCAACGCCTGGAGATGGACGGGGTCTCCGCCGGCCACGCGACGGGCGACGAAGGCCCGGCAGACCTCCGTGGCCTGCTCGATGACGCCGGGCAACGCGGCGCGGTCCCCCGCCGAGAGGCCATAGCTGTCGGCAAGAATCCGCAGCCGTGCGGCCGCATCCAGCCCGGGGGGATAGAAAGCGGCTGCGGACTCGGGATCAAGCATGGGCACCCAGTAGCGGGCGGTCATGGCGATATCCCAGAGGGCACGACCCGGGGCCGCCAAGTCGAAATCGATCAGGGCCGCGGCACGACCGTCGCGGAAGACGACGTTTTCTGGGCACACATCGTTGTGGCACAACATCGTTCCCCCCTCCGGGTCGGCGAGGTCCGGGGGCCACTCGGCACGGGTGTCGACCGCGACAGCCGCGCTGGTCTCATGCAGACGCCGGAGCAGGCTCCCCACCGATTCGAGGGCAGAACTCGTCATCGCCCAGTCCGGGAACGGCGGCAGAGCCGCATCGCCACGGATGAAAGTCAGCTGCTCACGGCCATCCGCGGTGAGAGCGACAGGCGCCGGCGCCGCGTCGAAGCCGTGCTCCTTCAGCGCAAGGAGACAGGCATGCAGGGCGCGCGTTGCGCGGTGCCGGTCGCTCCACCAACTCCCCTCGGCGGAAGATCGCCCCCGCGTTCGCGATGCCGCCGGTCAGCGCCTCGTCCTCAGCCGTCATGAGGATCACGCTAACGCCCGAGCGAGCCCGCACGGGCCGGGCTGCACACGACGTGGATCAGCTCATGACGGAACGCGCGACCCGGAATCCCACGTCGTCGACCTGGAAAGCCGGGTGGCTGCGGCGCCGCGCGGAGGCCCGGCAACTCCAGTGCTCATCGAACCAACCACCGCCACGGAGCACCCGGTAGGCGCCATAGACCTCGGCGTCGTAGACATCCCAGCACCAGTCCCAGACGTTGCCGAGCATGTCGTAAAGCCCCCACGAGTTGGGGCGTTTGCCGCCCACCTCGTGGATGCGCTCGTGCGAGTTACCGCGGTACCAGCCGATCTCGTCGAGATCCCCGTAGTGCGGCCCGGTCGTCCCGGCACGGCAGGCGTGCTCCCACTCGGCTTCGGTCGGCAGTCGATACCCGTCGGCGGACGCGTCCCACTCGATGTCTTCGGCCCCGGCGCGGAAGTGGTACGCGGGCGTGAGGCCGGTGCACTGGGACAGTGCGTTGCAGAACCGCGCCGCGTCCCACCAGGAGACGCACTCGACGGGCAGCTGGTCCCCAGGGGCGGTACTCGGCCGCTGGCCTGTGATCTGTGCGTACAACGCCTGGGTGACCGGGTATGCCGCGAGCTGGTAGGGCGCAAGCTCGACCGGCCAACTGCGCTGTGTCCGCCGGTCCGACAGCGTCACCTGCCCCGGCGGGATGGCGATCATCTCGTTCCCCATCATCACGTCCATGATCAGGAGATCCTAACGAGCCCTGCCCTCGCGAGACGACGGAGCCACTGACGGTTGTCCTTGGCTGACACGAATCCGCACGTGGTCATCCCGCACCGCCGCAGACAGCCATCGATCATCCTGCAGGCAATCGATCAACGTTCACCGGCACAGGCCGGCAGGACCGGCCCAGGGTTGTCATGCGATCTGTTCCGATATATCGTTGAAGCATCGCGACAGTACAGCGATAGGTAAGAGATCAATGTGAGTAGAGGAGTGCGTCATGCGTTCACATGGATTCGAGCATGGACATGAACATGGGCATGGTCACGGGCGCGGCCCGCACGGCCCCGAGGGTCGCCGTGGTGGTTTCGAGGGGCAGCGGGCGGCATTCGGGCCGTTCGGGCCGCCGTTCGGCGGTGGGCCCTTCGGGGGCGGACGGGGCCGTGGCGGCGGCAGGGGCAGGGCGCGGCGCGGTGATGTGCGCGCCTCGATCCTGGCGCTGCTCAAGGACCGGCCGATGCACGGGTACGAGATGATCCAGGAGATCGGCGAGCGCAGCGGAGGGGCCTGGCGGCCCAGCCCCGGCTCGGTGTACCCGACCCTCCAGCTGCTGGAGGACGAGGGGCTGATCACCAGTGCGAGCGAGGGCGGCAAGAAGCTGTTCACGCTCACCGACACCGGCCGCACCGAGGCCGAGACCGGGCCCGAGGCGCCCTGGGAAGAGGCCGGACGCGGCGTCGACTGGGAGAGCATGAACGAGGTCAGGCAGGCCGCGTTCGGTCTGATGGAGGCGTTCGGTCAGGTCTGGAAGACCGGCTCGGCCGACCAGCGCGACAAGGCGGTCGCCGTCATCAATGAGGCCCGCAAGAAGCTGTACCTCATCCTCGCCGACGAGCACTGAGCCCGCCGTGGGCCGGTGTGACGGAGCCCGGCGGCCCGGGCCGCCGGGCTCCTCGCCGTCTACGCGTCCGTCGTGACGGGCCAGATCCGCGCCGCGTCGAAGCGGTCGGACGCGCGGGGGTGCGGTCCGTCGTCGTGGCAGTGGAACGCGCACCAGAACAGATCCGCGGGCAGGGCATCCAGCGGCGCGTGGACCCGGTAGACGTACTCGCGCCCGTCGAGCGCCGGCAGGGACACCAGCCAGCTCACCCGGCCCCCTCCCGCCGCACCGCGAACAACCGCTCCGTCCTTGTGGGACGTGCAAGGGCGGGAGGTCGGTTGCCCCGTCCCGCGGAGCGCCGTGCGCGTCAGGCGTCACCGGAGTGACGCTCCTGACCGCGGCTGTCATGATGTGCCGATGCACGCGTCTCAGGGGAGAAGCGCCGGCCTGGGACTCGCCCTCGCCTCGGCCTTCGCATTCGGCGGTTCCGGAGTGGCGGCCAAGCCGCTGATCGAGGCGGGGCTCGCCCCGCTCCACGTGGTCTGGCTGCGGGTGGCGGGCGCCGCGCTCGTCATGCTGCCGGTGGCCTGGCGCCACCGGGCGCTGGTGCGCGGCCGGCCCGTGCTCCTGCTCGGCTTCGGGCTGCTCGCCGTCGCGGGCGTGCAGGCCTGCTACTTCGCGGCCATCTCCCGGATCCCGGTGGGCGTCGCGCTGCTGGTGGAGTACCTGGCCCCGGCGCTCGTCCTCGGCTGGGTGCGCTTCGTGCAGCGGCGACCGGTCACGCGGGCGGCGGCCCTCGGGGTCGTGCTCGCGGTCGGTGGCCTCGCCTGCGTGGTCGAGGTGTGGGCCGGACTCGGCTTCGACGCGGTCGGGCTGCTCCTCGCGCTCGGCGCGGCCTGCTGCCAGGTCGGCTACTTCGTCCTCTCCGACCAGGGCGGCGGGGAGGCGTCCCCGGGCGGGCCCGAACCCCCGCACCCGGTCGGCGTCATCGCGTACGGACTGCTCATCGGCGCTCTCGTGCTCACCGTCATCGCCCGTCCCTGGGGCATGGAGTGGTCGGTGCTCGGCGGCGACACGGCCATGGACGGCGCCCGGGTGCCGGCCTGGCTGCTGCTCGTCTGGATCGTGCTGCTGGCCACCGTCATCGCGTACGTCACCGGGGTGATCTCCGTACGCCTGCTGTCACCGGCGGTCGCGGGCGTCGTCGCCTGCCTGGAAGCGGTCATCGCGACCGTGCTCGCCTGGGTGCTCCTCGGCGAGCACCTGGCCGCCCCGCAGCTGGTCGGCGGCGCGCTCGTCCTGGCCGGCGCCCTCATCGCACAGTCGGCCACGCCCCGGCCGCCCTCCGGGCCGGTGGCCTCGGGGGCGCCGGACGTCACCGGGGAACGCGCCGACGCCCGTCTCTAGGGCAGGTACGCCGGTACGTCGATCGACGGGTTCAGGTCGTCCGCGGGAACCGGGATGCCACAGGCCGGGGCGACGGGGACGACACCGGCCCAGTACGGCAGGCCGACGTCCCGGGGGTCGTCGTTCGGGCCGCCCGTACGGATCTTGGCGGAGACCTCGCGCAGGTCCAGCCGGATGACCGCGGTGGCGGCCAGCTCCTTGCCGTCGGCCGGCCGCGAGTCCTTCGAGCGCCCCGGCACCACCTGGTCCACGATCGCGTCCAGGGCGACGCGCCGCTCCTCCGGGTCGGTCACCTCGTACGCCGTCCCGTGGACGACCACCGAGCGGTAGTTGAGCGAGTGGTGGAAGGCCGAACGGGCCAGCACCAGGCCGTCGACATGGGTCACCGTCAGGCATACGGGAAGCCCCTCGCCGCTCCCGGCCGCCCGCAGCGGCCGCGAGCCGGTCGAGCCGTGCACGTACAGCCGCTCGCCGACCCGGCCGAAGAGCGTCGGCAGCACGACCGGTGCGCCGTCGCGCACGAAGCCGAGGTGGCAGAGGTAGGCGGCGTCGAGTATCGAGTGGACCGTCTCCCGGTCGTACGCGGCGCGGTCCCGCGACCGGGTGGGGACGGTGCGGCCCGTCGGCTCGTAGCCGGATGAGGCGTCCGGGGACGTGGTCTGCTGGGAAGCGGTCTCCGGCATTGCGAACTCCATTGCACTAGTGCATACTGTTGTTTGTGCTAGGAGAGTATCGGATCAGTGGGCGGCGTGCGCAGGAAATCGCCGCCAGCGTCGAACGCGGGGTCGCTTCGGGCGAGCTGCCGCCGGGTCATGTGCTGCCTCCCATGCGGGAGCTGGCGGCCCGGCTGGAGGTGAATCCGAACACCGTCGCGGCGGCCTACCGCACGCTGCGCGAGCGCGGGGTGATCGAGACCGCCGGGCGCCGGGGCAGCCGGATCAGGCCGCGCCCCGCGAGCACCGCGCGCGGTTCGCTGCGGGTCGAGGCGCCGCCCGGGGTACGGGACCTGGGCGACGGCAGCCCCGATCCGGCGCTGCTCCCGCGCCTGGGCGAGGCGTTCGCGTCCGTCGCCGAGGCGTATGCGCGCGAGCCCGGGCTGTACGGGCAGGCGGCCGTGGACCCGGAGCTCGCCGCGCTCGCGCGCGCCGCGATGGACGCCGACGGGGTGCCCGCCGGACCGGTGGCCGCCGCCTCCGGTTCGCTGGACGCGATCGAGCGGGTGCTCTCCGCCCACCTCAGACCGGGCGACCGGGTCGCGGTCGAGGACCCCGGCTGGGGCGGACTCCTGGACCTGGTGCCGGCGCTCGGCATGCGGCCCGTGCCGATGGCGCTGGACGAGGACGGGCCGTTGCCGGACGCGCTCGAAGCGGCGCTCCAGGCGGGTGCGCGGGCCGTCGTGGTCACGGACCGGGCGCAGAACCCGACCGGGGCCACGGTCTCCGAGGACCGGGCGGGGCGGTTGCGGGCGGTCCTCGCCCGGCACCCGGACGTTCTGCTCATCGAGGACGACCACGGCCACGCCATCGTGGACCAGCCGCTGTACCCGCTGGCCGGGGTCACGGGCCGGTGGGCGTTCGTCCGCTCGGTGGCCAAGGCGTACGGGCCGGACCTGCGGGTAGCGGTGCTGACCGGGGACGCGGTCACGATCGACCGCGTGGCCGGCCGCCAGCGGCTCGGGCCCGGCTGGGTCAGCCGGCTGCTGCAACGGACCGTGGTGCACCTCTGGAGCGCCGGCGCCGTGGACCCGCGCGCGGTGGCCCGGTCCTACGCCCGCCGCCGGGACGCCCTCGTCCGCGCGCTGGCGGAGCGCGGTGTGCCGGCGTACGGCCGCAGCGGGATGAACGTCTGGGTGCCGGTGAGCGACGAGACGGGCGCGGTGGCCCGGCTGTTGCAGGCGGGCTGGGCGGTGGCGCCCGGGGCCCGGTTCCGTATCGCCGCGCCCCAGGCGGTCCGGATCACCGTCTCCCCGCTCACCGACGCCGACATCGGAGCGCTGGCCGACGCGGTGGCGCGGGCGGCGGGACCGGCGAGGCCGCTGAGCTACGGATGAGGCCTCGGCGTCATGGGCGCGGCCCCGGCTTCACGGATGAGGCCGCCGGTCCCTCAGGTGCGCCGCCGGCTCTGGGTGAGCGCGGCTCCGGCCAGGACGACGAGCGCGCCGACGGGGGTGTTCCAGCTCAGCTGCTCGCCGAGCACGGCCACGCCGGCCGCCGTGGCGATGACCGGGATGAAGTAGGTGACCATCTGCGCGGTGGTCGGCCCCACCTCGTTCACCAAGCCGTACTGGAGCAGCACCGCCAGCCCCGTGCCCAGCGCCCCGAGCGCGACGACGGCCAGCGTGGGCAGGACGGGGAAGCCGCCGGGGGCAGTGGTGAACAGCGGCGTGACGACCGCGAGTTGCACCGTGCCCAGGAAGAGCTGGCTGCCGGTGAGCGCGAGGGTCGACGCGCCGCTGCCGGCCAGCGTCCGACGGACGTAGATCCAGCCGACCGGGTAGCTCAGCGAGGCCAGGAGGGCCATCGCCGTGCCGCTGAAGTCCAGCCCGGAGAAGCCCTGCCAGGCGCCCAGCACCGTCAGGACGCCGAGGAAGCCGAGGCCGAGACCGGCGACGCGGCGGCGGGTCGGCCGGTCCTCCGAGAGGGCGACGAGCGACAGCGCCATGCCCCACAGGGGTGAGGTCGCGTTGCAGATGCCCGCCAGAGTCGAGGGGATGGACAGCTCGGCGTAGGCGAACAGGGAGAACGGCAGGGCGTTCAGAAAGAAGGCCGCCACCGCCAGATGGCCCCAGGTCCGGGCGGACCGCGGCAGCCGCTCCCGCTTCACCGCCATGACCACCGCCAGGACCGCCGTGCCCGACAGGAGCCGTCCCAGGGTCACCTGGAACGGGGCGTACGCGTCGGTCCCCACCTTGATCAGGAGGAAGCTGAAACCCCAGATCAGTGAGAGCGCCGCGAAGCGCAGCCGCCAGTCCAGGGCCGTCCGCCGGGCGTCGGCGTCCGGCGGTTCGGGGCGTACGGCAGGGGAGGGCTCGGGGGTGGCTCTCGGCGTGGTCGGGGCGCTCATGGTGACAACGATCGCCGCCACCACCTCGTAGCACAAGTGAGATTTTGTGCGCTGCTTCACGTAGCATCGCTTACATGTTGAACCTGGAGCGCCTGCGCACCCTGGACGCCCTGGCCAGGCTCGGTTCGGTCAGCGGCGCCGCCGAAGGGCTGCACGTCACGACCTCGGCCGTCTCGCAGCAGATGGCGAAGCTGGAGCGCGAGGTCGGCCAGCAGCTCCTCGCCAGGAACGGGCGCGGGGTGCGGCTCACCGACGCGGGCCGGCTGCTCGCCGGCCACGCGGCCCGCATCCTCTCGCAGGTCGAGCTGGCGCAGTCCGACATCGAGGCCCAGCGCGGTGAGGTCGTGGGGGAGATCCGGCTCGGCGCGTTCCCCACGGCCGCGCGCGGCCTCTTCCCCTCGACGCTGCTCGCCCTTCGCGCCGGCCACCCCGAACTGCGGGTGCGCACCCTGGAACTGGAGCCCGAGGCCGGGATCCGGGCGGTACTCAGGGGCGACATCGATCTCGCGGTGGTCCTGGACTGGAGCAACAAACGGCTCCCGGTGCCCGGCGGACTGACCCGGGCGGAACTGCTGGACGACGCCCCGGACATCGCGATGCCGGCGAGCCACCCGCTCGCCGACCGTACCGAAGTGGACCTGGAGGACTTCGCGGACGACGACTGGGTGTCCTGGCCCGAGGGCGAATTCTGCTACGACTGGCTGATGTTCACGCTCCGCTCCAAGGGCATCGAACCGCGCATCGCCCACCTCGCGGGTGAACACCACACCCAACTCGCGCTGATCGCCGCCGGGATGGGCGTGTGCGTGGCGCCCCGGCTGGGGCGGGGGCCCGTGCCCGACGGGGTACGGCTGGTGCCGGTGCGCCAGCGGATGCGCCGTCATGTCCACGCCGTGTGGCGGACGGACGCGGACCGGCGGCCCTCGGTTCGCGCGGCGGTCGCGGCGCTGCGCGAGGCGGGGCGGGAGCTGGACGACCCCATGGGGTGAGCTGGACGAACCCATGGGATGAACGGCGTGCCGTCAGGCCCGCAGCGCGTTCCGCAGGAAGTCCCGTTCCAGCCGCAGCAGCCCGCTCGCCGTGCGGTCCCGGCTCACCAGGTGACCGGCCCCGGACAGCGGCAGCACCGTGTGCGGGCGGCCCGCGGCGAGCAGGGCCGAGGAGAGGCGCAGGGTGTGCGCCACGGTGACGTTGTCGTCGCCGAGCCCGTGCACCAGCATCAGCGGCCGGGTCAGCGACGCGGCCTCCGCCGACAGCGAGTTGCGGTCGTAGTTCTCCGGCAGCACGTCCGGGTGGCCCAGGAAGCGCTCCTCCCAGTGGGTGTCGTAGAGCCGCCGGTCCGCCGGGGCCGCGCCCGCCACCGCAGCGTGGAAGACCTCCGGATGCCGGAGCACCGCCGCTGCCGCGAGGTACCCGCTGAACGACCAGCCGCGCATCGCCACCCGGGTCAGGTCCAGCTCGGGGCGGTCGGCGGCCGCCGCGTGCAGGGCGTCGATCTGGTCCTCCAGCACGGCCGTCAGCCGGTCGCCGTGCACCGACTTCTCCCATGCCTCGCCGCGCCCCGGCGTGCCCCGCCCGTCCGTCACCAGGACCGCGAACCCCTGCTCCGCGAACCACTGGGCGACCGCCGTCCACCAGGCCCGCACCTTCAGCACGACCTGCATGCCGTGACCGGCGTACGGGCTCAGCAGCACCGGCAGCGGCCCGTCGCCGGGCCGGTGCCAGGACGGCAGGTAGAGGCGGCTGCGCAGACCCCGCGCGCCCAGGCTCAGCGCCAGGGGGCGCGGAGTGACGAGCGGTTCCTCGGCCAGGACGTCGATCCGGCCCGTCGCCGCGCCGTCCCGCAGCACGGTCACCGTATGGCCGTCCGGCGTCCGGCTGTCGAGGACCACCACCGGGCCGCCGACGGCTGCGGTGTGCACACCGGGCGCGCCGGACACCCGGGCCGGGCCGCCGCCCTCGGCCGCGTCGTACGACCAGACGTGGACCTCGGTGGGCTCGTCGCCGCCCGTGAAGTACACCAGCCCGTCCGCCGCGCCGAGCACCTCGCGCACCTCCAGGCCCGGCGGCGTCGGGGCGCCGCCGATGTCCAGGCCCTGGGTGTCGCCGCCGGGACGGGCGGGTACGACGAGCGCGCCGGACGGCAGGCGCAGCGGAGTGCCCGGGCGCAGGGCGACCCAGGCGGGATCGTGGGCGCGGTGCAGGGTTCTGGTGGCGCCGGTCGCCTCGTCCACCGCAAGGACGTGCACGGTGCGCTGGTCCCGGGTCTGCACGGAGACCAGGGGACCCCGGTCGTCCCAGCCCGCCGCCACCACGTACTCGAACGCCCGGTCCGTCCAGGCGCCTTCCGGGTGCCCGTCGCCCGCCGCGCCGGGGAGCCGGACGGCGGTGCGCTCGCCGGACAGTCGTACGAGGTGCAGCGAGACCTTCGCGTTGGGGGTCCCGGCGGCCGGGTACGCCAGCTCGCGGGGCGGCCGCTCGGGGTGCGCGGGGTCGGTGAGGTAGCGGCGCCGGACGCCGGTGGTGTCGGTGCGGGCCACCAGGAGGGCGTCGCCGCGGGGGGACCACCAGTAGCCGCGCGTACGGCCGATGGACTCCTGCGACACGTGGTCGGACAGGCCGTACGTGACGTGCGCGCCGTCCGGTCCGGCGAGCGCGCGGTCCCCGGTGCCGTCCGCCCGCACCGTACGCAGTGCGCCGCCGGAGACGTACGCGATCAGCGAGCCGTCCGGGGAGGGGCGGGGATCGACGGCGGGCCCGGCCGTCGGCAGGCGGCGGGGTGCCGAGCCGTCGGCGGGGACGACCCACAGGGCGCCCGCGAGGGTGAAGGCCGCCAGGCGCACCGAGGCGTCGGTGGCGTACGAGACCACTCCGGAGGAGGTCTCGCGGGCGCGTTCCCGCCGGGCCCGTTCCTCCGGCGGGACCTCCCCGGGGGCGTCCTCCGCGAAACCCGGCGCGAGCGGGTCGGCGAGCAGCCGCTCCGTGCCGTCCTCGTACAGCCAGAGCCGGCTCACCGGGTCGTCGCCCGACGTGCCCCGGACGAACAGGATCCGCTCACCGCCCGGGGAGACGGTGAACTGCCGGGGCACGCCCAGCGAGAAGCGCCCGGTGCGGGCGAACTGTTCGGGAAAGGCATCGGCCGCGCGGCTGTCGGAGGGGGGCGTCATCCCGACACCATGACAGGTGGCGCGGCGGCGAGCCGTCCGGGGCCGTCCGGCCCCGGACGGCCGCGATCAGTGCGCGGCGGGGGCGGCGGGCTGGGACGCCGCCGCGGTCTCCTCCGCCAGGCGCTCCATGCCGCTCTGGGTGCGCAGTGGCTTCTCCTTGATGAAGAGCACCGCGACGAGCGCCAGGAACGCGAAGGGGGCGCCGATCAGGAAGACGTCGGCGGTGGCGACGCCGTACGCGTTCTCCACGATGACGCGCGCCGGCTCCGGCAGCTTGCTGAGCTCGGGGACACCGCCGCCGGCCGCGCCGCCGCCCGCCCCGCCGAAGCCCTTCTCCAGCTCCTGGGTCACCCGGTGGCCGAGGACCGCGCCCAGCGCGCTCGTACCGATGGCGCCGCCGAGGCTGCGGAAGAACGACAGGACCGAGGTGGCCGCGCCGAGTTCGGAGGCGGGCACGTCGTTCTGGGCGGCCAGCACGAGGTTCTGCATCAGCATGCCGACGCCGACGCCGAGGACCACCATGTAGACGCTGAGCAGACCGAACGAGGAGTCGGCGCCGATCGTGGAGAGCAGGCCCATGCCCGCGGTCATGATGACGCCGCCCGCGATGAGGAAGCCCTTCCACTTGCCCCGGGCGGAGATGATCTGCCCTGCCACGGTGGTCGAGATCATCAGACCGAGGATCATCGGCAGGCTCATCAGGCCCGCGGCCGTCGGGGACTTGCCCAGCGAGATCTGGAAGTACTGCGAGAGGAACACCGTGCCGCCGAACATGGCGACACCGACAAGCAGGCTCGCCACCGTCGTCAGTGCCACGGTGCGGTTGCGGAAGATGCCCAGCGGGATGATCGGTTCCGCGACCCGGGACTCGACCCACACCGCGGTGGCGAGCAGGATCACACCGGCGGAGACGAGCGCGGCGGTCTGCCAGGACGCCCAGTCGAAGCGGTTGCCCGCGAGGGTCACCCACAGCAGCAGCGAGCTGACACCGCTCATGATGAGGACGGCACCCACGTAGTCGATCCTCACCTCGCGGCGGATCGTCGGCAGCTTCAGGGTCAGCTGGAGCAGCACGATCGCGAGCAGCGCGAACGGCACCCCGATGAAGAAGCACCAGCGCCAGCCCAGCCACGAGGTGTCCACGAGGACCCCGCCGATCAGCGGACCCGCGACCGTGCCCACGGCGAAGACGGCACCGAAGATGCCGGAGTAGCGGCCGAGTTCACGCGGCGGGATGATCGCCGCCATCACGACCTGGGCGAGGGCGGTGAGACCGCCCGCGCCGATGCCCTGGACGACACGGCTGACGATGAGCAGCCCGACGCTGTGCGAGAAGCCCGCGACGAGCGAGCCGACGACGAACATCGACAGCGAGAGCTGGATGAGCAGCTTCTTGTCGTACAGGTCGGAGAGCTTGCCCCAGATCGGCACGGTCGCCGTCATGGCGAGGAGCTCGGCCGTGACCACCCAGGTGTACGAGGACTGGGTCCCGTGCAGGTCGGCGATGATCCGGGGCAGGGCGTTGGAGACGACCGTGGAGGCCAGGATGGCGACGAACATGCCGGCCATCAGGCCCGACATGGCCTGGAGTATCTGGCGGCGCGTCATGCCTGACGCGGCCCCCTCGGTCGGACCGGCGGCGCCGGTTTCGGGTGTGACGGCAGCGGTCATCGGCTGACGTTCCTCATTCTCTGGTGACTGGCTCCGCGCCCAGTGGTGCGGCGCGGAGGGTGGTGCGGTGGGTGGTGCGGCGGGTGACGAGCGGGCCGGCGGGGAGCGCCGGGCGGCTCAGCCCTTCAGACCGGCGGCCAGTGAGGCGAACGCCTCGCGGTACAGGCTCTGGAAGGTACGTGTACGGCCGGTGGCCACCCAGACCTCGACCGCGGCGCGCACCGCGGCCAGGGCCACGTGCGCGAGGAGCCGGGGGTGGAGGTCGGTCTCGGGGTCCTGGCCGAGGCGTTCGGCGACGACGGCGACCATGGCGTTCTCGTCGGCGCCCCGGGCGGCCAGGAAGTTGGGGAGGAGGGCAGGGCTCTTCCTCAGCACCTCCAGCTGGAGCTCCCAGCGCTCGTGGTCCTCCTCGATGGAGGCGAGCTCCTGGGCGATGGCCTCGCTGAGGGCTTCGAGCGCGGTCAGGTGCTCGGGGGCGTTGAGTACGGCCCGGCGGGTCCGCTCGGCGTTCTCCTGGACAGGGCGCGTGATCGCGTCCTCCAGGCACGGGAAGTAGTTGAAGAACGTGCGCACGGAGACCCCGACGGCGTCCGTGACCGCTTCCACGGTCACGTGCTCGAAGCCGCGTTCGGCGGCCATGCGCAGGGCCACGCCCGCCAGGGCGTCACGCGTGGCGCGCTTCTTGCGTTCACGCAGGCCCAGGGGCGGATCGTCGCTCATGAAGATGCATGCTATGCAATTTTGCAGGCTGGGCAAAATTTTAAACGGGGGGTGGGGGCAGGTGTGCGCGCGGGGGGCGGGTGCGCGGAAACCGGTGGCCGGTGGGTCGATCCCGGTGATAGGCAGTCCCGGTGACCCCCTCCCATGACTTCACCGGTCTGCTGCGGCTCGTCGACGAGCGGTCGGCGGCCTTCCGCGCCGCGATCGCCTCCGCACCCGGCTTCGACGCCCCCGTGCCGGGCTGCCCCGGCTGGAATCTGTACGACCTCGCCCAGCACCTGGGCGGCGGTGACCGCTACTGGGCCGACATCGTCAAGGCCGGCCCCGCCGCCGCCCCGCCCGCCGAGGCCCTGGCCGCCCGAGCCGCCCTCGTCCCGCCGCGCGACCCGGACGCGCTCGTGGCCTGGCTCGCCGAGTCCACGGAACTCCTGCTCGACACGCTCCGGGACGCGGGTCCGGAGCGGGGCTGCTGGACCTGGTGGGGGCCGGCCCTCACGCCGCAGAACGCCGGGGGAGTCGCCCGCCACCGGGTCCAGGAGAGCGCGGTGCACACGTACGACGCCCAGAGCGCTCTGGGCGTTCCGGAGCCGCTGCCGGAGGAGGTGGGGCTCGACGGTGTGGAGGAGTTCCTGTTCACCTGCGTCGCGACGCCGAGCCCCTGGCCGCATCCGCCGGCCGCCTTCGACTTCCACGCCTCCGAGGGCCGCTCCTGGCGCCTCGTCGTCGACGGCGACGGGGCCCGCCCGGCCCGCATCCCCGCGCCCGCCGTCGAGGGCGCCGGCACCGCGGGGGTGGCCGCCCGGGGCCCGGCCGGTGACCTGGTCCTCTACCTGTACAACCGCATTCCGGAGGAGGCCCTGCGCATCGACGGGGACGGGAAGCTGCTCGACCTGCTGCGGGACTGGGAGCCGGAGGAGTAGGGGCGGCGCCCCGGCTCAGCCCTCGGCCCTGACGAAGTCGCCGGGCTTGTAGCGCCGGTCGAAGAACGCCTGCTCCGGGCCGTACCAGCGGATCAGGGAGAACCAGCCGCGGCCGGGTACGGTCCTGATCCAGTTCCGGGCCTCCTGCGGGCGGTCCGGGCCGACGTGGATGGTGAGGGAGCCGTCCTCGTTGAAGGCGAGGTCGTTCATGCCGTTCAGCGAGGAGTACGTCTGGCCCTCGGCGTCGACCTCGGCGGCCGTCTCGGCGTCGTACAGCGTGAGCGACCAGAAGAGCCGGGCGGGCGGATCGGCGGGCAGGTCGATGCGGTACGTGCGTTCACCGGCGAGGAGATCGCCCGCGTGATCGCGGTACGACGCCGCGTACTTGGCGCCGAAGCCGACGACCGAGCTCATCATGCCGGTGCTGATCGAGTAGTGGTTGACGAACATGTGCGCCTTGGCGTTCACATCGGTGTGGCCGGTCGCCCGCGTACGGAACTCCTCGTCAAGGAGGGTGTGCCAGAAGTCGTCCTGGGATGTCTTGGCGTGCGCGACCCACTGCCGGTCCTCCCACCACAGGGCGTGGGGCTCCCGGTCGAAGCCGGTGGCGATCGTCTTGGCCGTCTTCCACGCGGTCCGCGCCGCCAGGTCCAGCAGTTCCCGCTGCCGGGGCGCCGGGTCGAACGTCTCGCCCTTGCGGATGCCCAGGGCGGCCAGCACGCCGTGCATATAGGGGTCGGCCCGGTCCGTCCGGTCCGCCTGCACGAACGCGTTCAGCGTCTCGAAGAACGCGAAGTCGCGCGGGTACAGCGCGTCCGCCGGGGTGTCCGAGGCGTGCGCGAAGTGCATGGGCTTCGCCTCGCCGCGCAGCGGATGCAGCCGGATGCCCTCGATCGACCTGACGCCGGGCGACACATCGTCCACCGAGGCGAAGAAGCCGCGCAGCAGGAAGTAGATGTTGTCGGTGCGGCTGCGGTAGACGAAGAAGTCGTCCCACGCGCCGGGCTCCTCCGGCTCCAGGTCCTCGGGGACGATCAGATAGCGGCCGCCCTTGCCCCGGTCGGGACCCGGCAGCCCGATGTCGCCGAGGAACTGCACTCCGTCGACGCGCGGGCCGGTCAGCGGGCGGTGCCAGAAGTCGTCCACCAGGCCCTGGATACCGGGCGGGGCCTCGACCACCAGGGGCCCGGTCTCCGCGAGGTCTGCGAAGCACATCCCGTAGATGACGTCACAGTTCGGGGTGGTGATGAGGGTCCTCGGCTTGAGCCGCTTCTCGAACACCGACATCACGTGGTAACCGCGCCCGAACGTCTCGCCCAGTCCGTCGCGCATCGCGCAGGCGTTGACGCTCGGCAGCGCCCACAGGTACGTCTGCACCGCCCGCTGGAAGAACAGTTCGTCCGCCAGCGTCCGCGCGGTCTCCTCGGTGGGGTTGCCGCCGCTGAACGGCAGGGCGGCCAGCTGCTCGTAGTGCTCGGGTGAGGAGGTCATGGGCGGGCTCCTTCAGTACTGCGCGGGGCATACCGGAAAAAATCAAAGTAATCGGAACGAGTGGGGCTTTCGGTCACCCGCGCTGTACGGCCGGAGCCGGTGTCGGCTCCCGGCGGTGGGTCAGCGCCCACCCGAAGAGGGCCGCACCCGGGATCATCAGCAGCCCGTACACCGCCGCCGGCACGGCCAGGGTGCTGCTGTCCAGGACACTCACGGCGATGGTGATGGCCAGCGTCGCGTTGTGGGCGCCGATCTCGAAGGACGCGGCGACGGCCTGCGGGCGCCCCACCCGTACCGCTCGGGGTACGACGAAGCCGAGGGTGAGGCTCAGCGCGCAGAACGCCACCACGGCCGGGCCGACGTCGGCGATGTAGCGGGGGAGGTTCGCGCGCTCCGACCACGCGGAGCCGAGCACCGCGAGGACCAGGACGGCCGACGAGCAGATCCGTACCGGGCGGTCCAGCACCGAGGCCAGGGACGGGCGGAAGTGACGCAGCGCCATGCCCAGTGCCACGGGCACCAGGACGATCGCGAACACCTCCGTCATCTTGCCGAACTGGAGCGAGACCTGTCCGGCGCCGAGGTCCGGGTGGAAGTAGTGCAGGCCCAGGTTGGTCACCACCGGGATCGAGACGACCGCGACCACCGAATTCACGGCGGTCAGCGTGATGTTGAGGGCGACGTCCCCGCCGAAGAGATGGCTGAACAGGCTGGAGACGGTGCCGCCCGGCGACGCCGACAACAGCATCATCCCGGCGGCGAGGACCGGCGGTACGCGCAGCGCGACGACGAGCGCGAAACACAGCGCCGGCAGCACCACCAGTTGCAGTGCCATGGTGACCGCGGCCGCCCGCCGGTGCGCCTTCACGTTGACGAAGTCCTGGACGGTCAGCGACAGCCCGAGCCCGACCATGACGAGCGCCACGGCCGCGGGCAGGAATGCCGAGATGATCGGTGAGTTCACGGATGCGGCTCCAGCCGGGAGACGAAACCGGGGTGCGGAACACCCGGCGCCGGGCCTCGTTGCCCGCCTCGGCGCAACGTAGGCCGGGCGCGCCCGGACAAGGACTGGTACGGGGAGACGAAAGACCGCCGGAATGTCGTGCGCGGGCGCCAAGACGGCCCGGACTCCCGGTCCCTAGCGTGGCGGCCACCCGTCACCTGTACACCCACCTCCAGGAGGTCCCCCATGACAGATCTGACCGGACGCCGCGCACTGGTCACCGGCGGAGCACAGGGGATCGGGCGCGCCATCGCCTCCCGGCTGATCGCGGCCGGGGCCCGTGTGGCGCTCGCCGACATGAACGAGGAGGGGGTGAAGACCACCGCCAAGGAACTGGGCGGCGACACCATCGGCATCCGCTGCGACGTGCGGTCCGCGTCCGACGCCCGGGCCGCCGTCGCCGAAGCCGTAGCAGCGCTCGGCGGCCTCGACCTGCTCGTGAACAACGCGGGCATCGAGATCGCCAAGCCCGTCACGGAGCTGACGGACGAGGAGTTCATGCGCGTCCTGGACGTCAACGCCGGCGGCACCTTCCGGGTCACCCAGGCCGCGATCCCGGCTCTGGCCGTCTCCGGCAGGGCCGCGATCGTCAACCTCGGCTCCATCGCGGGCGTCTCCGGCGGTCCTCTGCTCAGCGCGTACTGCGCCTCCAAGGGCGCCGTCCTCCGGTTCACCGAGTCCGCCGCGATGGAGCTCCGCCAGGCGGGGATCACCGTGAACGCGGTGTGCCCCGGGATCGTCTCCACCGAAATGGCCGACCGCCTGGTCGACCCGATCGACGCCGTCTCGCCGGTCCCCTTCCACGACCTGATCAACGCCCGCCAGGGCCGGCCCGGCACGCCCGACGAGGTCGCCGGACTGGTCGCGTTCCTGGCGTCGGACGACGCCCGCTTCATCACCGGCGCTCACTACCTGATCGACGGAGGGCTGACCGCGAGCCTGTTCTGAGGGCCCCGACCGGCCCGCGCACGTCTGTCACCTGCGGTGATGCCCCGAGTGCAGCCCGTTCGGCCATTGTGACCGGGCGGGCCGCTCTGTCAGGATGGGCGCCCTCGCGCAGCGCCGTGCGGGGAAGCAAGCACGTACGGAGGTACGCCGTGACCCCGCCCCCCACAGCCGCCGGCGAGACCGCGCGGCTCGCCGAGGCACGCGTCGTGGCGCTGGCCGAGTACCTGCGGGCGCACCTGCCCGAGCTGACCGCGCGGCTCCAGGCCGAACTGGCCGCCAAGGTCACCGAACTGCAGAGCGACCCGCGCCTCCTGGAACTCCTCTACGGCAGCACGGAGAGCAACCTGGAGACCCTCACGGAGGTGATGCGGTACGGCATCCCCGAGGAGGACCTCACCGCCCCCTCCGCCGCCGAGGAGTACGCCCGCAGGCTCGCCAGGCACGGCACCTCGTCCACCGCCCTGATCCGCGCCTACCGGCTCGCCCAGGAGTACGTCCTCGACCGGGCCTTCGGCTGGATCGCCGCCGAGGAACCGGACCCGGCCGTCGCCCACGCCGCCGGCCGGACGTTCACCCGGATCACCTTCCGCTACATCGACCGCGTCTCCGAACGGGTCGTCCACGTCTACGAGGCCGAGCGCGAGCGTTATCTCGCCAACCGGGGCACCGTGCGGGCGGCCATGATCACCTCGCTGCTCGCCGGTGAGCCCGTCAAGCCCGCCGCCGCCGAGGCGGCCCTCGGCTACGCGCTCGGCCGGCGCCACCTGGGTGTCGTGATCTGGGGAGCCGACCGGCGGACCTCCACCCAGGAGCTGCACCACTGCGAGGCCCTGCTCGCGGAGGTCGCGACGGCCGCCGGAAGCAGGGGGCAGCCGCTCCTCGGCCGCAACGACGGCGCCGGCAGTTGGGGCTGGATCCCGCTCGGGCACGGCGACGAACTCCCCGACCCGGCCGAGATCCAGCGCCGGGTCACGGCGGCCGGCACGGGCCTGCGGGTCGCGCTCGGCACGCCCTCGGCGGGCACCGACGGCTTCCGGCTGTCCCACCTCGAAGCGCTCCGTGCCCGCAGCGTGGCCATGGCCGCGGGCGACCGGGCCCGCGCGGTGACCTCCTACACCGACCCCGGTGTACGCGCTGCCGCCATGCTCTCGGCCGACCTGGGCGCGACCCGCCGCCTCGTCCGCGACGCCCTCGGGGCGCTGGGCGCCGACACGGAGGCGGCGGCCCGGCTGCGGGGCACGCTGCTGGCCTTCGTCACGGAGAAGGGCAGCTACGTGGCCACCGCCGAGCGGACCCACCTGCACAAGAACACCGTGAAGTACCGCGTGGACCGGGCCCTGGAGGAGCGGGGCCGCCCCCTCGGCGAGGACCGGCTCGACCTCGAACTGGCCCTCATCGCCTGCGAGTGGCTGGGCGACGCCGTCCTGGCCCCCGAGGCCGCCTGAGCCGTACGCCGGCGCCCCGATCGGACCCCCGCGCACGAAGAGCCCGCCAACCTTTGTGTTCCCGGTACAGGGACCTCGCCCATCCCCGCCTCTAGCTTTCGGTGCACACCACTGAACGCCACGCAGGAGGGCCCTCCCATGCACCAGGACCTGGCCGGCCGGACCGCCGTCGTCACCGGCGCCGCCAACGGCATCGGCTTCGCCATCGCCCGCCGCTTCGCCGAGGCGGGCGCGAACGTCGTCCTCTCCGACATCGACGAGGCAGCCGTCAAGGAGGCGTCCGAGCGGATTCCCGGCTCGGTGGCCGTCGCCTGTGACGTACGCGAGGAGGAGCAGGTCAAGGCCCTGGTGGACGCGGCCGTGGAACGGTTCGGAGCCCTCCACGTCATGGTCCCCAACGCCGGGGTCGCCACGCCGGCCCCGATCATCGGCATGGACCTGGCGGCCTGGCGCGAGGTCACCTCGGTCAACCTCGACGGCGTCTTCCTCTCCATCCGCTACGCGGCCCCCGCGATCATCGCCGCGGGCGGCGGCAGCATCGTCACCCTCGGCTCGGTCACCGCGACCGCCGGCACTCCCCTGATCGCCCACTACGCCGCGTCCAAGGCCGCCGTCGTCAACCTCACCAAGACCGCCGCCACCGAACTGCGTGCCCACAACGTGCGCGTCAACGCGGTGCTGCCCGGCTTCGTCGGCACCGGCCTGGTGACCGGATCCGTCGACACGTTCGAGCGGCAACTCGGTCTTCCGTCCGGCGGGTTCGCCGCGCTCATGGACCAGAAGCAGGGTCGGCTCGGCACAGTCGAGGAGGTCGCTGAGGCCGTGCTCTTCCTGGCCGGCGACCGCTCGTCCTTCTGCAACGGCTCGGGCCTCCTCCTCGACGGCGGCCTGGACGCCTCGCTCTTCTGATCCTTCCCGTACGCGCCGCCCGACGACCGGCCCGCCCGCCCAGGGCCCCGTGTTCCCGTCCCGAAAGGCATTCAGCACCATGCCCCTGACCCACCTGCCCTGGCACCGGCCGGCCGCCTTCGACGGGCGACCGTGCGTGGGCGACGAAAACCAGGAACTCGGCTACGCGGAGTTCGCCGCCCGCGTCGAAGCCGTGGCGGAGCAGTTCGCCGACCACGGCGTCGAGCACGGCACGGTGGTCGCGATCATGCTGCCGAATCGCGTCGAACTCCTGGTCTGCCTGGCCGCCGCCTGGCGGCTCGGTGCCGTCGCCACACCGGTCAACCCCGTGTTCACCGCCGCCGAGGCGGACTACCAGATCACCGACTCGGGCGCCGCTCTCGTCGTCAACTCCGGGCCCGGCTCACCCGACGGCGGCAGGCCCGCACTCGCCGTGGACGACCTGTGCCGCTCTCCCCGGGGCGGTACGCTCCGGGAGCCCGCCACCGCCCCGGACGACGTCGCCCTGCTCATCTACACCAGTGGCTCGACCGGCCGCCCCAAGGGCGTCATCCTCGACCACGCCAACATCGACGCGATGGTCGCGTCCATCTCCACCGCCCTGGAGATCACCGAGACCGACCACTGCCTGCTGGTGCTGCCTCTTTTCCACGTCAACGCCATCTGCGTCAGCTTCCTCAGCACCCTGCGTGCCGGCGGGCGGCTCTCCGTCCTCAGCCGGTTCCACCCGAAGGACTTCCTCGCCGCCGTGGAACGGCTGCGCCCCACGTTCTTCTCCGCCGTCCCCACCATCTACGCCCATCTCGTCGGGCTGCCCGAGGAGTCGAAGACCGACACCTCCTCGGTGAGGGTCGCGGTCTGCGGGGCCGCGCCCGCCTCCGAGGAACTGCTGACCGCCGTCGAGGCCCGCTTCGGCTTCCCGGTGGTCGAGGGCTACGGCCTGACGGAGGGCAGCTGCGCCTCCACGTCCACCCCGCTGCACGGTCCGCGGCGCCCCGGCACCGTGGGCGTCGCCCTCCCCGGACAGCGGGTGGCCGTCATGGCACCGGACGGCCGGCTGCTGCCCGCCGGGGAGCGCGGCGAGATCGTCATCCGGGGCGGGAACGTCATGCGCGGCTACCTGGGCCGCCCCGACGCCACTGCCGAGACCCTGCGCGGCGGCTGGCTGCACACCGGTGACGTGGGCGTCCTCGATGCGGAGGGCCACCTCCGGATCGTCGACCGGATCAAGGACATGATCATCCGGGGCGGCGAGAACCTGTACCCCAAGGAGATCGAGTCCGTCCTCCACCAGCACCCCGCCGTCCGGGAAGCGGCCGTCGTCGGCGCCCCGCACGAGGTGTACGGAGAGGTGCCGGTCGCCTACGTCTCCGCGTACCCCGGCAGACCGCTGGACACCGGCGCGCTGCGCGAGCTGTGCGCCGTCCACCTGACGAAGGTCAAGAACCCGGTGGCCCTGCACGTCCTGGACGCCCTCCCGAAGAACCCTGTCGGAAAGATCGACAAGCCCGCCCTGCGCGCCCTCCTCACCGCCCCCGTCCCCACGTCCCCCAAGGGAGCCTGACCATGGGATTCCTCAAGCCCGACCCTCCACAGGAAGACCCGAGGGCCCTGTTGGCCCGCCCTTTCCTGGAGCGCATCCGGATCCTCAGCGCCCACTGGGTCGAGCACGGCTTCGGCGCGCCGCGTGCCGTGTCCGTGATCTACGTGCTCAAGGTGGCGGTGCTCTACTGCCTGGGCGGACTTCTCGTCGTCCGTTACACCTCGGACGTCGGCACCTTCGCCGACTTCACCTCGTGGTGGGACGAGCCCGTCCTCTACCAGAAGCTCATCCTGTGGACGGTGCTCCTCGAAGCTCTGGGCCTGGCGGGCTCCTGGGGTCCGCTGGCCGGGCACTTCAAGCCGATGACCGGCCCGGTCGGCTACTGGCTGCGGCCGGGCACCATCCGGCTGCCCCCGTGGCCGGGCAAGGTCCCGTTCACCGCCGGGGACGAGCGGACCGTCGGGGACGTGCTGCTGTACGCGGCCCTGCTGGCGAGCCTCGTCGTCGGACTGGTCCTGCCGGGCGAGGCCGACGGCGGTCTCACCGCGGCGGTGCCGGGCAGCGCGGGCGGCGTGGTGTCCCCGCTCGTCCACGGCGTCGTCGCCGTCCTGCTGGTGCTGTGCGGCCTGCGCGACCGCCTCATATTCCTGGGCTCGCGTGGCGAGCAGTACCTGCCCGCGATCGTCCTGTCGGCGTCGCTCGGCTTCACCGACATGGTCATCGCCTGGAAACTGCTCATGGTCGTCGTCTGGCTCGGAGCGGGTGTCTCCAAGTTCGGCAAGCACTTCACCAACGTCATCCCGCCGATGATCTCCAACGCGCCCTTCAACCCGTCGGTCCGGCTGCGGCGCCTGCACTACCGCGACTTCCCCCGCGACCTGCGCCCCTCCAGCCTCGCCTGGGTCATGGGGCATGTCTTCGGCACCACCGTCGAGCTGGGCCTGCCGCTGGTCCTGCTGTTCTCGCCGAACTCCACGGTGACCTTGCTCGCGGCGGGCGCGATGGTGGTCTTCCACCTCTTCATCCTGTCCACCTTCCCGCTGGCGGTCCCGCTGGAGTGGAACGTGCTGTTCGCCTTCGGCGCGGTCTTCCTCTTCGTCGGCTACCCGGCCCAGGACGGGTACGGCGTCCTGGACTTCTCGCAGGGCTGGATGCTCCCGGTGATCGTCGCCGCCCTCGCGTTCTTCCCGGTGCTCGGCAACTTCCGCCCGGACCTCGTCTCGTTCCTGCCGTCCATGCGCCAGTACGCCGGGAACTGGGCTTCCGCCACCTGGGCGTTCGCCCCCGGATGCGAGGAGCGCCTGAACGGGGTGAAGGCACCCGCCCGCATCCAGGTCGAGCAGATGCAGAACATGTTGATGGCGTACGAGAAGGACGCCGCCGCCGTCGCCATGCAGATGCCGTTGGCCTGGCGCTCGATGCACAGCCAGGGCCGGGGCCTGTTCTCGGTCCTCGTGCGGCATGTGCCGGACATCGACCACTACACCGTCCGGGAAGCCGAGTTCGTCTGCAACCAGCTCACCGGGTGGAACTTCGGCGACGGCCACCTGCACGACATCCGCCTCGTCAACGCCTTGCAGAAGCGGGTGAACTTCGCCCCCGGCGAGCTGACCGTCGTCTGGGCGGAGTCCCAGGCCATCCACCAGGACTTCCAGCGCTACCAGGTCATCGACGCCGCCCTCGGCGTGGTCGAGCGCGGCACCTGGAAGGTCGCGGACTGCGTCGAGCGCCAGCCCTGGCTGCCCGAGCCCGCCGGCCCCGTCCCGGTCCAAGTGGAATGGGTGCGAACCGTGCAGGACACCGGCACCCTGGTCACGGAGGTCTGAACACCATGGCCACAGCGGCTGTAGTGGGCAGCGGCCCCAACGGTCTCGCCGCCGCGATCCGGCTCGCCCGGGCCGGGCTGACGGTCACGGTGCTGGAAGGCGCCGAGCGGCCCGGGGGCGGGACCCACACCTCCGAGCTGACCCTGCCGGGACTGCTGCATGACGACTGCGCGGCGATCCATCCGACCGGTGTGGCCTCACCCTTCCTCTCCTCGCTCGGGCTGGAGCGCTTCGGGCTGCGCTGGCTCTGGCCCGAGATCGACCTCGCCCACCCGCTGGACAGCGGACGGGCCGGGGTGATCTCCCGCGACATGGCCCGTACGGTGGACTCCCTCGGCCGCGACGGAGCGGCGTGGCGGCGGCTCTTCGCCCCGCTCACCGACCGCTTCCCCCGGATCGCCGACGAGGTCTTCCAGCCGGTCCCGCACCTGCCCCGGCACCCCCTGGCCCTGGCCCGGTTCGGGGCGGGTGCGCTGCCGCCGGCGACCTGGACGGCCCGCTACTGGCGGGACGAACCGGCCCGAGCCCTGTTCCTGGGCGTCGCGGCACACGCCTTCGGCCGGCTCGACACCCCGCTCAGCGGGTCCGTCGGCATGCTGCTCGCCACAGCGGGCCACGCCGTCGGCTGGCCCGTCGCGGAGGGCGGCACCTACGCCATCACCACCGCGATGCTCCGGCTGCTGGACACCCTGGGCGGCACCGTCCGCACCGGCGTCACGGTCAAGAGCCTCGACCACCTGACCGAACTGCTGGGCGCCGGCCCGGACATCGTCCTGCTCGACACCGCCCCGGGGGCCGCCGCCCGCATCGTCGGCGACCGGCTGCCCGCCCGGGTCCGCCGCGCCCTCACCCGGTACCGCCACGGGCCCGCCGTCCACAAGGTCGACTACGCGATCGAGGGGGACGTGCCCTGGACCAACGAGGACTGCCGCCTGGCCGGCACCCTCCACCTCGGTGGCGGCGCGGCCGAGATCGCGGCCGCCGAAGCCGCCACCGCACGCGGCACCATGCCCCGCCGGCCGTTCACCCTGGTCGGCCAGCAGTACCTGGCGGACCCGTCACGCTCCAAGGACGGGCTCAACCCCCTGTACGCGTACGCACATGTCCCGCACGGCCACACCGAAGACGCCACCGAGGCGGTGACCGCCCAGATCGAACGGTTCGCCCCGGGCTTCCGCCACCGCATCCGCGCCACGCACTCCCGGACCGCACTCCAACTGACCGCCTGCAACCCGAACTACGTGGGCGGGGACATCGCGGGCGGCGCCAACAACGCCCGCCAGCTCCTGCTGCGCCCCCGGACCGCCACCGACCCGTACAGCCTGGGCGTCCCCGGCGTGTACCTCTGCTCGGCGTCGACCCCGCCGGGCGCGGGGGTCCACGGCATGTGCGGCGCAAAGGCGGCGGAGTCGGCTCTCGCCCACCTCGACTCCGCCCGCAGGGCCTGAAACACGGCACACCTCTTCAAGAACAGGAGCCCCCCCATGTCCGCCGTTCCCGCCGGATTCCCGGACCCGGAGACCACCCGACGCGCCTACGCCGAGGGCGACTTCGCTGCCGCGCTCGTCGCGTACAAGTTCTTCTACCCCGACGTGTCGATGGAAGCGCTGATGCAGGGCACCCGCGCGGCCGGGGCCCGGGACAACGAGGCGTTCATCGTCCTCGACACGACACCGCGCCACGTCATCTACACCCCCAACTCCGATACGCCGTACGGCGGAACGGTGCTGGACCTCGCCGAGTGGGGCCCGGTGGTCATCGAGATACCGGCGGGCCCGTACGTCGCCCTCGTGGACGACCACCACCGCTGGGTCGCCGACATGGGGCTGCCCGGTCCGGACGGGGGCGCCGGCGGGCGCCATCTGATCTGCCCGCCGGGCTGGGAGGGCGACGTGCCCGAGGGCTGCCGGGTCGCCCACGCCCCGACCTGGAAGGTCTACGTGGTCCTCCGCCGGCTGCCGGTCGACGGCCCGGAGGCGGCCCTCGCCGCTCTGCGCGAGGTGAGGGTGTACCCGCTGGACCACCCCGAGCGGGCCGACGCCTACGGATTCGTGGACGTCTGCGACCAGGACATCGACCTCACGCCCCGCGCGTGGGAGGACAACCTCGCGTACTGGGAGGTGCTGCACCGGATCGTGGACGCGGAGCCGGCCCGCGACGAGTACCGCCCGATGTACGGCCTGCTCGCCCAGCTCGGCATCGCCAAGGGACGGCCCTTCGCCCCGGACGCCGAGCGGCGCGAGCTCCTGGCCCGGGCCGCCCGCACCGGCCGCGACCAGCTCCTCGCCACCACGTTCGACGGCCGCCGCCCGGAACGCTCCGTCTGGGAGGACCGCCGGTGGGAGTGGGTCGGGCTCCAGCCCGCCAACGGCGACTTCGAGGACGAGCACTACCTCGACACCGAGGCCCGCGACCGCTGGTTCGCCCAGGCCGTCGTCGCCTCCCCGGCGATGTTCCGCCGCAAGGCCGGTTCCGGCTCGCTCTACTGGCTCGCCGCGCGCGACGCCGACGGGGCCTGGCTGGACGGCTCCCGTACCTACCGGCTGCGCGTACCGGGCCCGGTGCCGGCCGGCCTCTTCTGGTCCCTGACCGTCTACGACAGCGAGACCCGTTCCCAGGTGGTGACCGGCCGGGGCCGTGCGGCGATGCGCTCCCTGTACGAGAAGCCCGCGCCGGACCTGGACGGCACCGTCGACCTGTACGTCGGCCCGACCCCGCCCGCCGGCCAGGAGGAGCGCCGGCTGCGTACCGTCCCGGGCCGGGGCTGGTTCGCCTACTTCCGGATCTACGGGCCCGCCGAACCGGCCTTCGACGGCAGCTGGCGGCCGGGCGACTTCGAAGCGGTGCCGGAGGGTGACGGGCCGTCCGTCTGACCGGCCCGCAGCAGCCGGCCGGCGGACGCGCGCCCTGGGGCGTACAGCTCAGCCGGGTTGGCCCGGGAGCGTCGGGAGGATCTTCTCCACGATGCCGAGGATGACGCCGTCGTCGGGCAGGACGGCCCCGGACGCGCTCCACACGGTGAAGTCGAAGGAGCCGCCGGGGTCCTCGCGGTCCAGGGCCACCGTCAGAGTCCTGGCCAGAGGGCCTTCCGTGGCGGGCCCGCCGGACGCGTCGCCCTCGATGCGGAACTGCATGAGGTGGTCCGAGGTGAAGACCGCGGGCCGGCCGAGGACCTTGTCCGTCATGTGGTCCAGGGTCTGCGGCGCCAGCACCTTCGCGTAGTCGGCGACCGTCAGGTGGTTGTACGTGGCGGAGAGTTCCACGGTGTACGTGGGGAACTGGACCCGGGCCTCCGGCTCGGCGACCTTGTCGGCGGTCAGGGACGCGGTGCCGCTGTTGCCGTACGCCACCGTCGGCTGCTCACCGGGCGTTCCCAGGAGGTCCGCCAGGTCGGAGCGGTTGAGCGCCTTGCACAGATCGTCGCCGGTGACCGCGCCCGGCGTCAGGGCGTACGCCTTCGGCAGCTCCTTCCCGGGCTCGTTGTCCGAGCAGGGGGCGGGCTTCCGGGCGGTGGCGGTGCCGTCCCCCGTGACGCGGGGGGCCAGCCACACCGCGCCCGCGAGGGCCCCGACCAGGGCCAGGGCCACGAAGACCTGGGCCCAGGCGTTGGGCTCCTTCCGCTTCGGCGCCACCGGCCCGGCGGCGGGGCGCTGCTGCGCCGGGGCGCGCCCGGCCCTCTCGCGGGCGCGCCAGGCGTGGGTCACCGTGCGGACGCGGTACGCGGTGACGAGGAGGAGAGCCGCACCGAGCCCGGCCATGATCCACCGGGACTCGGGTTCGGTGACGGCGTTGAACACCATGCCTGCGCCGAAGAGGGACCCGAGGAGGATCAACAGGGGTTCGCGCACCCAGAAGGGCAGAACGCGGACGATGAGACCGAGCATCCGGTGATCCCATCAGAAGTTGATCATCCACGCTGTGGCGGAGGCCATAATTCCGGGCAGGTTCGGACCTGGTGGGCGACGGGCGACGGGGGATCAGCCGACCGGTAGGCGCAGCACGGCGACCCCTCTCGGCTCCAGCGTGAGTGCGCCTCCCGCATCGCTGTCCCCCAGGAGCAGTTCGCCGGTGAGGCCGGGGACGGTGACGGCCCGGTCGGTCCGGTTGACCAGGAAGCGGTAGGTGGCGCCCGGGCCCCTGCGTACGGTCGTCCCGACCAGCCCACGTACAGCGGCGGGCAGTTCGGCCTCGACCCCGGCCGCGTCCAGCAGTCGGGGGAGCAGCTTCGCCAGGCCGGTGGTGCCGAGCCGGGTGGAGACGTACGCCGCGGAACCCTCGCCCGTCGCGTGCCGGGTGACGGCGGGGCGCCCGGTCTGCACACCGGTGCGGTAGGCGGCGAGCACCTCCGTCGCCGGGGCGGTGACCGTGATCCGGTCGGTCCACAGGGTCCCGGTCGTCCCGTCGTCCAGCTCGGCGCTCTCGCCGGCGAGCAGCGGGCCGAACTCCTCGACGCGGATGCCGAGCAGGTCGCGCAGGGCGCCCGGGTGGCCGCCGAGCCACACGTGGTCGTTCTCGTCCACGATGCCGGAGAAGTGCGTGGTGACGAGATGGCCGCCCTGTTCGGCGTAGCGCGTGAGCGCCCTGCCCGGGCCGGCCGGGACCAGGTGGAGCACGGGCGCGATCAGCATGCGGTGGCGGTGCAGGCCGGCGCGGGTGGTGATCAGGTCGGCCCGGATTCCGGCGTCGAGGAGGCCGGTGTACCAGTCCAGGGCCTCCTGCCGGTAGTCGAGCAGGAAGCCGGGGTGGGAGTCCTGCCCGGCGGCCCACCACGACTCCCAGTCGTACAGGATGCCGACCGGGGCCGGCTCGCGGACGCTTCCGGCGACCGGTGCCAACTGCGCGACCTGGGCGCCGAGTTCGCACACCGACCGAAACAGCTCCGCGTCGCAGAGGAACACCGCCGCCCGTCCCGCGCCGAAGGCGTCGAGCGTACGGCCCCGTCCGACGTGCCGGTGCGCCACGGGCGCATGGCTGGGGGCTGATGTCGGCCCGACGATCGAATGTTATCGCTCACATGAGTTTGCCGGGTCGCGCGTGGGGTCCCGAAGGTGCGGCCATTCGGGGGTTGAGTCCCACATAGTTAGCGCTCACAATACGTATGTGTATCAGTCCGAGAGAACTCCTTCGACCTCCTCCGCCGCCCTCTTCGCCGGAGGCCCACCCGTCTGCCGCCCCGACGCGTACTCCGGGCAGCGGTGGACCTTCGGCTTCCCCGGCCGGCTCGTGGCGGAGGTGCACACGCGTGGTGCCCGCCTCCACGGCCTCTGGGTTCCGGACCGGAACGGCGACATGGCCGACGTCGTCCTGGCGCCCGCCGACCCGGCCCGGACAGCCACCGCCGCCCGGTACTTCGGCGCCACCGTAGGCCGCTACGCCAATCGCATCGCACACGGCCGGTTCACCCTGGACGGCACGCCCCACCGGCTGACGACCCAGGAGAACGGCCACTGCCTGCACGGCGGGACGGACGGGTTCGACCACCGGGTCTGGGAAGCCGAAAGCGTGCACACCCCCGAGCGGACCGGGGTGCTCCTGCACCTCCGCAGCCCCGACGGCGACCAGGGCTTCCCCGGGAACCTGGACGTCACGGTCGGCATGCTCATCGACCGGGACGGCGACCTCACCTTCTCCTACGCGGCGGTCACCGACGCCGCCACCCCGGTCAACCTGACCAACCACGCGTACTTCAACCTCGGAGGCGAGGGCGCGGGCGACATCCTCGGCCACGAACTGACCGTCGAGGCGACCCACTTCACGCCTGTCGGCCAGGACCTCATCCCGCGCGGCGACCATCTCCCCGTCACCGGCACACCGTTCGACCTGCGCCGACCGCGCGGGATCGGCGAGGCACTGGCGTACCCCGGCCACGAACTCGCCGTCACGGGAGGCGGGTTCGACCACAACTTCGTGCTGGCGGCGCGCCGGGACGACGCGCCGCGCACCGCCGCCGTCCTGTACGCGCCGGCCACGGGCCGGTCCCTGGAAGTGCTGACCACCGAACCCGGCCTCCAGGTCTACACCGGGGGACAGCTCGACGGATCCGTCGTCGGCAAGGGCGGTGCACGCTACCGGGCGGGTGCCGGTATCGCGCTCGAGACCCAGCACTTCCCCGACTCGCCCAACCGGCCCGGCGACCCGTCCACCGTGCTGCGGCCCGGTGACGAGTACCGGTCGAAAACGGTCCTGAGGTTCGGCACCAGGGGCTGAGGAGACGCGGCTGGGCCCGCCGGTTCACCGAACCGGCG
>NZ_JBMNDO010000054.1:0-51405 GCF_052542855.1 Streptomyces sp. SAS_281 | reverse complement strand
GGCCGCACCGACCGGTGAGGCGGCGGAGGCCCGGAAGCTGGAGTGGGGAACGTGTCCCGCCCGCGCCATGTGCGCCGAGCCGAAGGTACGGGGGGAACCCCGGCTCAGGACGCTGCCGATGACCAGTCGGCTCATTCCGTACAGCGTCCACAGGCCGGAAAACGTCACACCGGCCGGTAGCAGGGGTCAGCGGGCCGCCGCGGAGGCGGCCGGCACCGGGGTGGTGAAGGCGTCGGAGCCCGTCGTCGTACCGGTCTCCGTGCCTGTCTCCGCCCCGGGGTCCGGGGCGATGGCCGCCGCCGAGGGGCCGGGCGACTCGGTGAACCGGATGGAGGGGAGCGGTGCGGAGCCGTCGCCGCCCTGCCCGGCCCCGCCGCCGTGCTCGTCCTCCTCGGCGGCGAGCAGCCGGTCGCAGAACCGGTCCAGGTTGCGGGCACCCTTGGCCACGGCTTCGAGGCGGGTGCGGCGGTCGGCGTCGAGTGTGCCGTCGCGGTAGTCGCGGCACGCCTGGAGGGTCTTGGCGTACCAGGAGCTTGCGGTGCCGTCGCCCGGATGGCCGTTCCCCTTCGTGGGGCCCCCGTTCCCGCCGTCGTCGGCATCGTCGTCGCCGGGGTCCGCCCCGCCGCCGCTCCGGCTGCCGCCCGTCCGGTCGGTACCGGTCCCGTCGTCCTCGCCCTTCCGGTCGTCGTGGGACGCGCCGTCGCCGGGGCGCGCGGTGTCCTCGTCGTCGGTGTCGGTACGACCGCCGGGGGTGGGGCCGTCCGGGGTGGGGGTGCCGGGCGGCGGGGGCGCGGAGGTCTCCTCGTCGGGGACCACGTCGGTGCCCAGCTCCTCGGGGGATTCGGCGGCCGAGACCGAGGTCGCCGGTGAGGGGGCGTGCCGGCCGAAGGGGCCGGGCAGCACCCCGGACCCGGCGGCCACGGCCACCCCTCCTATGGCGCAGCAGGCCAGGGAGGCGGCAAGACCGAAGCGCAGGGGCCGGCTCCAGCGGAACGGGCGGTCACCGCGCGGACCGGCCGCCCTGCCTATGTGGACCGGGGGGAGCACCGCCGTCCCGGCGTCGTCGCCGTGCGCGGCCGTGGCCCCGGCGGTGCGGGGGCGGCGGGGAGCGGCGCGGAAGGCGGCGAGCGCGGCGGCCTCGCCGGGCAGGCGGCCGGTGGCCGGGCGGGCGGTGCGGGCGACGGCGTCGAGGGCGGCGGCCAGGCGTTCGGCGTCCTGGCGGGAACGGCCTTCGGCAGGGTCGACCGGTTCGCCGCGGAGCAGTTTCTCCGCCGCTTCCTTGTCAAGCCATGCGTCCTGCTCGTCGGCCATCACATGTCCTTCTGCGTCCACAGACGCGAATGCGTCACACCGGCGGGAGCCACCAGGCCGGTACGTGGGGGGCGTTGTACGGGTACGGCACCGAGCCCTCCGGTCCGTCCCGGTGCGTCCTCCGCATTCTCCCGGAAGGACGCCGAGGTGCCGCCGGGGCCCTCCGGCTCCGCCCCGTACCGCCGGCCGCTGTCCGCCGTGCCGGGGACGGGGGCGGGGGCGGGGCCGGGCTGTCCGTCCCCGCCGCCCGGGCGCGGGGCCGCGGTTCCCGCCGCGTCCGCCCGGAGCAGTTCGGCGAGCCGCTTCAGCCCCCGGTGGGCGGCGGTGCGCACCGCACCCGGCCGCTTGCCGAGCGTCTGCGCGGCGCTCTTCGCGTCGAGGCCGACCACCACCCGGAGCACCACCGCCTCGGCCTGGTCCTGCGGCAGCTGGGCGATGAGCGACATGGTGCGCCCGGTCGCCAGGGACTCGATCGCCTCGTCGGCCGTGTCGGAGCCGGCCGGCTTGTCGGAGAGCTCCGTCTCGTCGCCGCCGACGGCGGGGCGCCTGCCGCGCATCCGGAGATGGTCCAGCGCCCGGTTGCGGGCTATGCGCGCGGCCCAGCCCCG
Organism: Streptomyces sp. SAS_281; assembly: GCF_052542855.1. Lineage (NCBI taxonomy): Bacteria > Bacillati > Actinomycetota > Actinomycetes > Kitasatosporales > Streptomycetaceae > Streptomyces > Streptomyces sp. SAS_281. Next base: position 49,486 of record NZ_JBMNDO010000054.1, on the reverse strand, counting down.
GAAGCGGTCGGCGTCCCCGCTGAAACGGTCGAGGTCGCGGGCTATCTGAAGCCACGACTCGGACGCCACGTCCTCGGCGTCCGGCTCCCCCACCAGTGTCCTTATGTAGCCAAGCAGCCGCGGCTGCACAGCGCGGTACACAGTACGGAAGGCGTCTTCGTCCCCGCGCTGCGCCGCGAGCACCGCGGCAGTAAGCCCCGCGTCGTCCCCCAGCACTACCTCAACCCTGCCCTGCTGTCCGAATCGCAGCTGGTCACCACTGCCGCGCCACCCTGCGCGACTCAGCACGCTACGTCCTTGGCGTGCACCGCGTCCATGACTTGTACAACCCGCAACATTCCATCGCCCCACCCCGGTGTGACAGAAAACGCACCCACGGCGCTGAGATGAGTACGGGGTCGTCCTGCGGCCCCGCGGAAGACGACCGGGGCCTCTCCTGTGGGGGGTGGCGGCCCCGGTCGTCCTCGTTTTTCCCGCGCCGCGACGAGGCGCCACCCGGAGGACGAGGCGGTAGCCCTCTCATCGACTCGGCCCACGCGTCTGCGGGGCCGACCTCAGGGAGCTGTCCGCGCGGACCGGAGCAACGGTCCGTGCGACGACCACCCTCCGCCGGAGCTTCGAACGGAGCGAGCGGACGAGGACGGGGCGCCCGGCGTCCATGTCTACGAGCTCGACGCGCCGACGGGGGCTTACGCGCCCGCCGGCATCCTCCGGGAATCCCTCCGTCGCCCCGTGCCCTTCCGGATCAGCCTCGAACTCGACGAGCTCACGCCGCCCCGGAACGGCTGAGGCCGCCGCCCCGAGTGCGGCACCCCCCGCTCAGCCCCGCACCCGCCCCCGTCGGGCCGCCGCCGCACGCAGCACCCGTTGGCCCTCCGTGGAGACGTCGCGGATCTGGCGCAGGCCGGCCGTGGCGGGGGCGGCCCCGTCCATGGCGGCCAGCATCTCCAGGATCGCCGTCTGGCGGGCCGCCTCACCGGCCAGGAGCGGGCCCGCGCCCGAGGGGTCGCCCGCGCGGCAGCGGGCCACCTGGTCCGGGGTCGCGGGGGCGGTCGTGTCGTGGCCGAGGTGGACCTCCAGGGCCAGCACCGAGCAGGCGTCCGCCCAGGCGCGCAGCGGATCGCCCGCCCGGTCGTCCGGGGCGGCGGCGAGCAGGTCCCGGACGCGGGCGGCCGGTGCGCCGGGGTCCCCGGCGGTGTCCAGGGCGGTGCGGGCCTCGGCGAGGCGGGCGGGCCAGAGCCGGGGCTCGGCGCAGGCGGCCCAGAGCGGGCGCAGCGGGTCGGGGCCGGCGCCCGGGGCGGGCCGGGGAAGACAGCGTTCGAGGCAGGCGACCGCTCCGGCGGCGAGCCCGCGGTCGTCGGCGGCGGCGATCAGGTCGAGCAGGCTCATCGGCGTCTCCTGTCAGCCCTCCCGTACGCATCCCATGCCGGGACACAGGGGGGCGCAGCGCTTCCTGTTATCGCATTCAGCGCCGAATGGCCGAAAAGCGTCACTGCCGATGGCTGATTACCACCGCCTCGCCTTACGGACCCGCCCCGCCCTGCGGACCTCCCCCGCCTTACTGACCCGCCCCGCCTTACGGACCTCCCCCGCGCCCGCCCCGCCCGCCGCCTGCGCGGCGGAGCCGCCTCAGTACGCCTGGAGCGCAGACGGCCCGGCGGGGAACGGGCCGAGATGCACGCGCGCGGACTGCATCGCGGTCAGCCTGCGGACGAACAGGATCGCCAGGACCGCCGCGGCGAGGTCCAGGGCGTCGGTGGCCGCGACCAGGTCGAGACCGCGGACGATCTCCTCGCCGGTCTCCGCGTCGGCGTAGAGGCGGCCGGTGCCCCGGCTCACGAGCTGGTCCGCGACGAACACCGCCCACCAGGCGTTCAGCGGTCCGCGCGGCACGGCGGTCCGGCCGCCGAGGGTGTCGACCGGGGCACTCGCGGCCCACACCCCCTTCGCCACCCGGTACGGCAGCCACAGGTTGCCGAGAGGCACGAACCAGCCACCGATCGCCCAGCCCGGCCGCATGGTGTGGGCGTACGGGTCGAGCACCTCGGCGTTGATCCGGACCCGGCGCAGCCAGACGAGGAAGACGACCGCCGTCGCGAGGAAGGTGAGCGCCTGGAGGGACCCGGCGGCCACGTACAGGTTGTCCGCGCGGGTCCACGCCTCCTCGTCGACCGCCAGGAAGCCGCCGTCCAGCCCGTCGGCGAGCAGCACGCGGGAGTGGATTCCGGCGGCGATCGACAGCACGTCCGCGACGGCCGCGGCGCCGAGCAGCACGCACACCGCCTTGGCCAGGCCCGCCGGCGAGCGCAGCCGGTCCGGCCCGAGCGGCTCCGGCGCCCAGCCGGTGCTGCCGGCCCAGGCCCGGCCCCGGTCGGCGCCGGCCGTGACGGCGCACACGGAGCACCGCACGTCGGCGGTGCCGGCCGGTCTCGTACCGCAGAGTGAACAGAGCATGGAAACGGGACCCCCCGGGATTCGGACGTCGACGCGAGAAGCGCGCGCGTCCCTCCCCGGACGGCGCGGCCACCGGACCGTATGCTCCGGAGGCCGCGTTGTCCACGGTCAGAGGCCCCGCACCGGCGCCTCAGCCCGCGTCGATCTCCTTCGCCAGCGACTGGAACTCCGCGTAGCTCAGCTTCGGCCTGCCCGGGACCCACAGCTTCTGGGCCGTCGCCCGCAGCGGCATCCGGATGCCCGCGGCGACCTGCTCGGCGGTCTGGGCGTTCGGGAAGTCGCCCCAGACGGCGAACCGGCCGCCGAGGATCTGGTCCGAGTAGCGGGCCGGGACCGGGGTGGTGCCGCGCAGCACGAGCGGGGTCCACTGCTCGTAGATCCGCTTGCCGGTCGGGTAGACGAAGGCGTTGGGCTGGCCGAGCACGTAGTACATGAACTCGTCGTTGAGGTTGAGGACCTTGCGGCCCTCGCGCAGGTACTCCTCCGGCGTCCGGGCCCCGTACTCCTTGCCCGTCCAGTACTCGACCTCGATGTCCTTGTCGGCGCGCACCTCGCTGTCGCGGAACTGGCCGTCGTTCCACGCCTTCGGCTGCATGCCGCGCTTGCGGACCACCTTCGCCCGGTCGTTGAGCCAGCCGGTGGCGAGGTCCGCGATGCCGGCCCCGGAGCCGTACTTCGCGACGGCGGCGCGCTGGAGCTGGGGGTAGGAGGCGGCCGGGTTGCTCGCCATCAGCGCCCGGTACTCGTCGCCGCCCAGGTGCCAGTACGCGCCGCCGAACAGTTCCGCGTACTCGCCCAGCAGCTCGTCGACCAGCTTGGCGGCGCCCGGCTTCGAGATGTCCAGCGATCCGGTCGAGGCGACGCCGGAGACGTTGTGCAGCTGGAGGTCGGGGTGGGCGCGCAGTACCGCGCCGAGGTGACCCGGCGAGTCGATCTCCGGGACGACCTGGATGTGCAGCCGGCCGGCCAGGGCGACGATGTGCCGGACCTGCTTCTTGGTCAGGTGGTCCGGGGAGACCACCTCGGGGTGCGAGTCGGACTCGATGCGGAACGCCTGGTCGTCGGAGAAGTGCAGGCCGAGCTGGTTGAGCTTGAGGTCGGCCATCTCCCTCATCCGGGCCTCGATCCAGGAGGCGGTGTAGTGCTTGCGGGCGATGTCGAGGTTGAGGCCGCGCTGCGGCTTGTCCGGCCGGTCGCGCACCACGCCCTCGGGCATGGAGCCGTCGGCGCGCACGGACTGCTTGAGGGTGCGGGTGCCGTAGAAGACGCCCGCCTCACCGGGACCGCTGATCCTCACCCGCCCGTCGGCGGTGCGCAGGGTGTACGACTCCGGCCCGCCGGACGCCTTCGGGGTGAGGGCGAGCTCGACGTCACCGGCGCGGGCGGGCACCTCGCCCCGGTAGTGGATCTTCAGCTCGCCCGCCAGGAGCTTTCCCTCGTCGGCCAGCTTGCCGCTGCCGTCCGCGATGACGACCCCGCTGTCCTCGGCGGGCTTCCAGCCGGGCCCGTGCGCGGGGGTGTGCTCCCGTACGGCGGGGATCGCGCGGGGCGTCTTCGAGAGCGGGTAGCTACGGGTCGGTGACGGGGTGGGGGAAGGGGACGACGCCGCGCGGGACGTCTCGGGGCCGTTGCCGTGCTCGGATCCGGAGCCGCCGCAGCCGGCGAGGGCGACGCCCGCCGCGGCCGCCGCCGCCACGGCCAGAAGGGTGCCGCGTGAGGGTGCCATCAGCCAGAAACCTCCGGTTCGGGGGAAAGGGAGCAGAAGGGGAGCAGAAAGGAAGCGGAACTGTCAGAAATCGGTGCAGATGTAGGGAGGTAACCGGGCATTCTCCTCACACATTCGCTCGTCAGGCATTGCGAAACTCTCCCGTCCGGGTGAAATTCGCGCATCCTTCGCCCACCCTTGTCCCCCCGTCGCTAGCGTTGAGCCCTCTTCCTATCCGAGTCCCCCTTCGTCTCTTCTTTCGGGAGCTCACGCTGTCCAGGTCCAGCGAGTCCCACGCCGGCCTCCCCGAGCAGCCGCCCCGGCCCGGCCGGCGCACCGCCGTGCCCGTGCAGAGCCGCACCGGCGCGTCCGCCCGGTCCACCATGCCCGCCTGGGACCTCCCCCGGTTCAACGGCGCTCCCGCACCCGAGGCCGAGGCGGCCCTCCTGGAGTGCTTCGGCAGCCCGGCGTGGGCGCGGCGCCTGGCCGGCCACCGCCCCTACCCGGACGCGGAGGCGCTGCTCGCCGCGGCCGACGAGGCGGCCTACGACCTCTCCCCCGGCGATCACGCCGAGGCGCTGGCGGCCGAGGTGTCCCCGGGGCTGCGGCCGGACGCGCCGCGCTCCGCCCATCTCGCGCTGGCCGCCGCCCACGCCGAGTACGAACGCAAGTTCGGCCACGCCTTCGTGATCTGCCTGGACGGCTATCCGCCCGCCGAACACCCCGACCAGGTGCTGGCCGGCATCCGGACCCGGCTGGCGCACGAGGAGGACCGGGAGCGGGCGGTCGCGGCGGACGAGATGCGGCGACTCGCCCGGGGCCGCCTGGCCGCGTTGATATCGAGTCGATAACGGGTTGGGGCCGGGCCGCCCGGCCCGGATTCCCCGGCACTGAGGGGCCGGAGAGGGTCGCGGAGGGTTGTCCATAGCCCGTCCGTGCCTGTTTCGTTGCCACTTTGATCACACCGGAGGGCCCCGCGCGATCGAACCGACAATCCGTCGCTACGATGGCCGGGGCCGGTGGACCGTACCCGGCCGGGTCAGACCGACAGTCAAGCCGGCCGACCCCAATCCCCGCTCCCGGAGGGTTCTTCCGTGCCGGCTGGAACGCTGTACCGCGGCCGGGAAGGCATGTGGTCCTGGGTGGCTCATCGAGTCACCGGTGTCCTCATTTTCTTCTTCCTGTTCGTGCATGTCCTGGACACCGCCCTCGTCCGCGTCTCCCCCGAGGCCTACGACGACGTCGTGTCCACGTACAAGACGCCGATCGTCGCGCTCCTCGAATACGGCCTGGTGGCCGCGATTCTCTTCCACGCGCTGAACGGTCTGCGCATCGTCGCCGTGGACTTCTGGGCCAAGGGCCCGCGCGTTCAGAAGCAGATGCTCTGGACCGTGCTGGGTATCTGGATCGTGCTGATGCTGGGTGCCCTGTACCCCGTCCTCGGCCACGCCGTACGCGAACTCTTCGGGAGCTGAGGCCCATGTCCACCGAGACTTCCGCGGTCGGCGCCGTCGAAGGCGTTGGCGCTGCAGGACAGTTCAACGCTGACAATCCGGCCCCCGTCATCGAGCCGCCGCGCAAGCGGACCGGCAAGACCCCCAAGGGCTCGCGCACCAACTTCGAGATGTACGCCTGGCTCTTCATGCGCCTGTCGGGCATCGTGCTGGTCGTCCTGGTCATCGGCCACCTGCTGATCCAGCTGGTGCTGGACGGCGGCGTGTCCAAGATCGGCTTCGCCTTCGTGGCGGGGCGCTGGGCCTCGCCGTTCTGGCAGGTCTGGGACCTGGCGATGCTGTGGCTCGCCATGCTGCACGGCGCCAACGGTCTGCGTACGGTCATCAACGACTACGCCGAACGGGACAACACCCGCTTCTGGCTGAAGATGCTGCTGTACACCGCCACGGTGTTCACCGTCCTGCTGGGCACGCTGGTGATCTTCACCTTCGACCCGAACATCCGCTAGGCGCCGGGCCCGAAGGACCAGAGGTAAACCATGCAGATCCACACGTACGACACCGTCATCGTCGGCGCCGGCGGCGCCGGCATGCGCGCGGCCATCGAGTCGACCAAGCGCAGCCGCACCGCCGTGCTGACCAAGCTCTACCCCACCCGCTCCCACACGGGCGCCGCGCAGGGCGGCATGGCCGCCGCGCTGGCCAACGTGGAGGAGGACAACTGGGAGTGGCACACCTTCGACACGATCAAGGGCGGTGACTACCTGGTCGACCAGGACGCCGCCGAGATCCTGGCGAAGGAGGCCATCGACGCCGTCCTCGACCTGGAGAAGATGGGCCTGCCGTTCGGCCGTACGCCCCAGGGCAAGATCGACCAGCGCCGGTTCGGCGGTCACTCCCGCAACCACGGCGAGGCCCCGGTCCGCCGTGCCTGCTACTCCGGCGACCGCACCGGTCACATGATCCTCCAGACGCTCTACCAGAACTGTGTCAAGGAGGGCGTGGAGTTCTTCAACGAGTTCTACGTCCTGGACCAGCTGGTCGTCGAGGAGGACGGCGTCAAGAAGTCCGCCGGCGTCGTCGCCTACGAGCTGGCCACCGGCGAGATCCACGTCTTCCGCGCGAAGTCGGTCATCTACGCCTCGGGCGGCACCGGCAAGTTCTTCAAGGTGACGTCGAACGCGCACACCCTGACCGGTGACGGCCAGGCCGCCTGCTACCGCCGGGGCCTGCCGCTGGAGGACATGGAGTTCTTCCAGTTCCACCCGACCGGCATCTGGCGGATGGGCATCCTGCTGACGGAGGGCGCCCGCGGTGAGGGCGGCATCCTCCGCAACAAGGACGGCGAGCGCTTCATGGAGAAGTACGCGCCCGTCATGAAGGACCTCGCGTCCCGTGACGTCGTGTCCCGCTCCATCTACACGGAGATCCGCGAGGGCCGCGGCTGCGGTCCCGAGGGCGACCACGTCTACCTCGACCTGACGCACCTGCCGCCGGAGCAGCTGGACGCCAAGCTCCCGGACATCACCGAGTTCGCGCGTACGTACCTCGGCATCGAGCCCTACACGGACCCGATCCCGATCCAGCCGACCGCGCACTACGCCATGGGCGGCATCCCGACCAACGTCGAGGGCGAGGTGCTGGCCGACAACACCACCGTCGTCCCGGGCCTGTACGCCGCCGGCGAGGTCGCCTGCGTGTCGGTCCACGGCGCCAACCGCCTCGGCACCAACTCGCTGCTCGACATCAACGTCTTCGGACGCCGCGCGGGCATCGCCGCCGCCGAGTACGCCGCGAAGAGCGACCTCATCGAGCTTCCCGAGGACCCGGCGCAGCAGGTCATCGACCAGGTCGAGCGGCTGCGCAACTCCACGGGCACCGAGCGGGTCGCGGCGATCCGCCAGGAGCTCCAGGAGTGCATGGACGCCAACGTGATGGTGTTCCGCACCGAGCAGACGATCAAGACCGCGGTCGACAAGATCGCGGAGCTGCGCAAGCGCTACCTGGACGTGTCCGTCCAGGACAAGGGCAAGCGGTTCAACACCGACCTGCTGGAGGCCATCGAGCTGGGCAACCTGCTCGACCTCGCCGAGGTCATGGCGACGTCGGCGCTGGCGCGCAAGGAGTCCCGCGGCGGTCACTACCGCGAGGACTACCCCAACCGCGACGACGTCAACTTCATGCGCCACACCATGGCGTACCGCGAGGTCGCCGAGGACGGCACCGAGTCGATCCGGCTGGACTACAAGCCGGTCGTCACGACCCGCTACCAGCCGATGGAGCGTAAGTACTGATGGCTACACCCACCCTGGACAAGGCCGACAAGGCTCCCGAGCCCGAGGCCGGCTTCGCCGACTCGCCGTACATCACGGCCACGTTCCGCATCCGGCGGTTCAACCCGGAGGTCTCCGACGAGGCCCAGTGGCAGGACTTCCAGATCGAGATCGACCCGAAGGAGCGTGTCCTCGACGCCCTTCACAAGATCAAGTGGGACCAGGACGGGACGCTCACGTTCCGCCGGTCCTGCGCGCACGGCATCTGCGGTTCGGACGCCATGCGGATCAACGGCAAGAACAGGCTCGCCTGCAAGACGCTGATCAAGGACCTGAGCCCGGAGAAGCCGATCACGATCGAGGCCATCAAGGGCCTCACAGTCCTCAAGGACCTCGTGGTCGACATGGACCCGTTCTTCCAGGCGTACCGCGACGTCATGCCCTTCCTCATCACCAAGGGGAACGAGCCGACCCGCGAGCGCCTGCAGTCCCCCGAGGACCGCGAGCGCTTCGACGACACCACCAAGTGCATCCTGTGCGCCGCGTGCACGTCCTCGTGCCCGGTGTTCTGGAACGACGGCCAGTACTTCGGCCCGGCGGCGATCGTCAACGCGCACCGCTTCATCTTCGACTCGCGCGACGAGGGCGGAGAGCAGCGCCTGGAGATCCTCAACGACCGTGACGGTGTGTGGCGTTGCCGCACCACCTTCAACTGCACGGACGCCTGCCCGCGTGGCATCGAGGTCACCAAGGCGATCCAGGAGGTCAAGCGCGCGCTGATCACGCGTCGCTTCTGATCCCCCGAGCACAGGAAGAGGCCCGGTCCCCCGCAGGGGGTCCGGGCCTCTTGCCGTGCCCGGGGGACCCGGCGGTACGGTCGTCCGGATGACCACCCTCCGGCACTCCGTCACCGTCCTGGCCGTGGAGCCGGCCCGGCAGGCGAAGGGCTGAGTCAGTCCCAGGCCGCCCCGCCCCGGTCCTCCGCGACCACCATGACGCGCCGCAGCATGTCGTTGAGCAGGGCCCGCTCGTCCGCGTCCAGGACGCCGAGCAGCCGTTCCTCCTCGTGCCCGAGGAAGGCCATCGCGCCGAGCCAGGTCGACCGGCCCTCGTCCGTCAGCACCACGTCGACGCGGCGCCGGTCCGTGGTGGACGGGGTGCGCCGGACGAAGCCGCGGCGCTCGACCGCGTCCAGCCGGCCGGTGACGGAGGCGGGGGCGAGGTCGAGGTCGGCGGCCAGTTCGGACGGGGCCGCCGTGCCGCCGCGCCCGGCCAGCTTGTGCAGGGTGTCGAACTCCTGCCGGTCCAGGTCGAAGTCGATGAGGGACTGCTCGCGCACCCGGCGCAGATGGACGGAGAGCTTCTTCATCCGGGTCACCGCGCCCTCGACATCCGGATCGAGCTCGGGAAGCACGGGTCTCCACCGGTCCACGTGCCCGTCGGTCCAGTCGCGTAGCTCCATGGCGCTCAGCCTACGCGGGCACCTCCCGGGGGCGGGGGACCCTTTCGGAAGCGGTATTCCCGTTGACGGTACTTCGGTTCCGAAATAGATTGCCGCCCATGGTCCACCCCTTAAGGACGCGCTCGTTCCGGCTGCTCTTCATCGGCCGCTCCCTCTCGATGCTGGGCGACTCCGCGATCCCCGCCGCGCTCACCCTCGCCGTCTATCTGGCCACCGGCTCGACCGGCGCCCTCGCCCTGGTGCTGGGGTGCGCGATGGTGCCCAAGCTGCTGCTGCTCCCGCTGGGGGGTGTCGTCGGTGACCGCTTCAACGCCCGCACGGTGGCCCTGACCACCGACCTCGTGCGGTGCGCGACCCAGCTCTTCGTCGGCGCCGAACTGCTCTCCGGCACCCCGGCCCTCTGGCAGATCGCCCTGGCCGAGGCGGTCGGCGGCGCCGCCGGGGCCTTCGCGATGCCGACCTCGTCGCCGCTGGTCCGGGGCACCGTGGACGAGTCGGGTCTGCTGCGCGCCAACTCGCTGATGGCGGTGGCCTCCGGGACCGCGCGGATCGGCGGGCCGGCCGTCGCCGGGGCCTTGATCCTCACCGCCGGACCGGGCTGGGCCTTCGTGCTGGACGGCGCCAGCTTCGCGGTCAGCGCCGCCCTGCTGTACGTGATCCGGGTCCGCCACGTCCCGATCCCCCGGAGCTCCCTGCTCGGCGACCTCAAGTCCGGCTGGACCGAGGTCCGCAGCCGCGACTGGTACTGGACGAGCCTGATCGCGCACGCCGTCTGGAACGGAGCGGCGGCCGTGCTGACCACGCTCGGCCCGGCCCTCTTCCTGCACGGCCCCGGCGGCAAGGGGAGCTGGGTCGTCCTGCTCCAGACCGGCGCGGTGGGCCTGCTGGCCGGCTCGCTGGTGGCCGGCCGCATCCGGCCCCGCCGGGCGGTCCTGGCCGCCAACCTCGCCGGCGCGCTGTACGCGCTGCCGCTGTGCCTGCTGGCCGCGCACGCCCCGGTGGCCGTCTCGCTCACCGCATACGGGATCGCCATGGCCGGTCTCGGCTTCCTCAACCCGGTCTGGGAGACCGCCGTCCAGTCCGCGGTGCCGCCGCAGGCCCTGGCCAGGGTGACCTCGTACGACTGGCTGCTCTCACTGGCCGCGATGCCCCTCGGCTACACCCTCGCCCCGCTCGCCGCCTCCGCCTGGAACACGGAGGCCCCGCTCGCCGCGGCCGGGCTGCTGGCGGGCGCCGCCTGCGCGGCCACCGCCGCCGTGCCGGGCGTACGGCGCTTCGGGGTGCCCGCCGCCGTCGCGGCGCGGGAGACCGGGGCGGCGGCGAGGACGACTCCGGCGGCGGGGTAGCGGGCGCGGCCCGGCTACGCTCGGGCCGTGGTGAAGGAAGAGAAGGACGTGAAGGCCGTCAAGGCCCCCCGGAGCGAGCAGACCCGCGCGCTGATCCTCGAAACCGCGCTCCGGCTCTTCCAGGAACGCGGCTACGACCGGACGACCATGCGGGCCATCGCCCAGGAGGCGGGCGTCTCCGTGGGGAACGCCTACTACTACTTCTCGTCCAAGGAGCACCTGGTCCAGGGGTTCTACGACCGGCTCGCCGCCGAGCACGCGGAGGCGGTGCGGCCGGTCCTGGACGGCGAGCAGGACCTCGCGGCCCGGCTGCGCGGGGTGCTGCTGGCCTGGCTGGACGTGGCGGAGCCGTACCGCCCCTTCGCCACGCAGTTCTTCAGGAACGCCGCCGATCCGGAGAGCCCGCTCAGCCCGTTCTCGCCGGAGTCGGTCACCGCGCGCGAGGCGGTCATCGCGATCCACGCGCGCTGCCTGACCGGCTCCACCACCCGGACGGACCCCGAACTGGCCCCGCTGCTCCCGCGGTTGATGTGGCTCGCGCACATGGGCCTGGTGCTGTTCTGGGTGTACGACCGGACGGCCGGCGCCGCCCGCAGCCGCCGGCTGGTCACGCGTACGGTCCCGATCGCCGCCCGCGCCCTGGCGCTGTCCCGGTTCCGGGTGCTGCGGCCGCTGGTGCGGCAGGTGCACGAGGTGCTGGAGGAGTTCCTGCCGGAAACGACGGCGCGGGCGGCCGGACCGGTGAGGCCCTAGCCGCCCGCGCGTCGTCGCAGGGGTGGATCAGATCCAGCCGAGCTCCCACAGGCGCCAGACGCCCGTGCCGTCGGAGAGGTACTGCGAGCCGGAGACGTCCGACTTGGCGATGACGTAGTCCTTCTTCTGCCACAGCGGCACCAGCGGCACGTCCTCGCCGACCAGCTTCTGGAGATCCTTGAAGTCCCCCGAGGCCCGGCTGCGGTCGCTGAACTGCAGCGTGGCGCCGATCAGATCGTCCATCTTCTTGCTGGTGTAGCCGTTGTGGAGGGTGTTGTCGCGGCCGACGAGCGGCTGGCTGAAGGTGTCGGGGTCCGGGTAGTCGGGGAGCCAGCCGACGGTGTACATGTCGTACTCACCGGCCGCGTAGCCCTTCTGGAACCGGGTCCACTCGACGGCCTTGATCGTCACCTTGAAGAGCCCGGTGGCGTTCAGCTGGCGCTGGATCTCCTTGGTCTCGTCGACGTACTGGTCACCCTCGCGGTAGCCGAAGGTGAGGGCCAGCGGCGTCTGGACGCCGGCCTCGTCCATGAGCGACTTCGCGCGCTTGGAGTCCGGCGAGGGGTAGGCGTCGAAGAACGGGGTGCTGTGCCCGATGGTGCCCTGCGGGATCAGCGAGTAGAGCGGTTCGACGGTGCCCTTGTAGACCTTGCTCACCAGCGGACCGCGGTCGATGACCGCCGCGATGGCCTGGCGGACCCTGCGGTCGGCGAGCGGGGCGTCCTTGCGGACGTTGAAGACGAGGTTGCGGATCTCGGCGCTGTCCGCCTCGGTGACGCGCTTGTCGGTGTCACCCGGGTTCAGCTCGGCGAGCGCCGACGGCGGCAGCTGACGGTGCGTCACGTCGACCTGGCCGGACTTCCAGGCCGAGAGGAGGTCGTCGGACTCCTTGTAGTACCGCACGGTGACCGGGCCGCCGGTCTTGGGGATCGCGCCCTTGTACCGCGAGTTCGGCACGAGTTCGGCCTTCGTTCCGGCCTCGTAGGACTTCAGGACGTACGGCCCCGAGCCCGTCACCTTGCCGTCGTTGCGCAGCTTGTGCTCCGAGTAGGAGTCCTTCTCCACGATCGCGCCGGCGCCCGTGGCGATCTTCTGCGGGAAGGTCGCGTCACGCGAGGAGAGGTTGAACGTGATGGTCCGGCCCTCGGTGACCACGTTCTTCAGGCTGGGGAAGAGGACCGAGGGACCGGCGTCCGCCTTGATCTCCAGCATCCGGTCGAACGAGTACTTGACGTCCGCGGCGGTGACCTCGTCACCGTTGGAGAACGTCAGGTCGTCACGGAGCTTGCACTGGTACGTCTGGAGCTTGCCGCCGATGAAGCCGCAGCTCTCGGCCGCGTCCGGCTCGGGGACGATCCCGCCGGACTTGAACGTCATCAGGGACTGGTAGACGTTGCTGTACATCGCCCAGGAACCCGCGTCGTAGGCGCCCGCCGGGTCGAGCGAGGTCACCGCGTCGGTCGTGCCGATGACGACCGGATCGGAGTTCCCCTCGTCCGAGGGAAGGAGTTGCCAGGCGACCACGCCTGCGATGACCAATACCGCGAAAATCGCGAGAATCCGTAGCCGGATCGACCGCATTGACGTGCTCTCCCTTAACAGCCCCACCTCGGTGTCGCGCTCAGATACGCAGATCACCGCACGTTCGCGCTCAGCAAATCACACGATTTTCACATCTGGAAGGGGAGATCAGAGGCTCATAGCCAATTGTTTGTCAGTCGAAACCTTTGACGCTTACGCCGAATACAGAGGGTTCCCGAACGGTCACCCGTTCCGCCATTTCGCGTGCGCGCGAGAGGGATTACGCCTGCCGGGAGGCGAGCTCGACCACGGTGATGTCGGACGGCGCGCCGACCCGCACGGGCGGACCCCAGGCCCCGGCGCCCCGGGTGACGTAGAGCTGGGTGTCGCCATGGCGTTCGAGCCCGGCGACCGTCGGGTTGGACAGCTCCGCCACGTAGTTGCCCGGCCACAGCTGGCCGCCGTGGGTGTGCCCGGACAGTTGCAGGTCCACGCCGTGCTCGACGGCCTCGTCGATCACCACGGGCTGGTGGGCCATGAGCACGACCGCGCGGGCGGGGTCGCGGCCCCCGAGGGCGCGGGCGAAATCCGGGCCCTGCCCCTCGCTCTCGCCGGCGATGTCATTGACCCCGGCCAGATCGAAACCGCCGGTCTGCACCCGGGCGTTCTCCAGCGGGTGCAGCCCCAATTCCCTTACATGATCAACCCATTGGGCCGCGCCGGAGTAGTACTCGTGATTGCCGGTGACAAAGAACGCACCGTGCCGGGCGCGGAGGCCGGCGAGCGGTTCGGCGGCCGGACCGAGATCGGCGACCGATCCGTCCACCAGATCACCGACGACCGCGATGAGATCGGGCTGCGTCCGGTTGACCGCGTCCACGATCCGTTGCGTATGGGAGCGGCCCAGGATCGGACCCAGGTGAATATCGCTGACGACGGCGATGCGGAAACCGTGGGCGGACCTCGGCAGCCGGGCGAGCGGCACGGTGACCCGCTTCACCCGGGGCCCGCGCAACACGCCGTACGTCCCGTAGCCCACGGTCCCCAGCCCGGCCACGGCGGCGGCGCCCCCGACCGCCCGCGCCACGAACAGCCGCCGGGACGGGGTGTGGAGGGCAGGCGCGGCGGACTGCGGCTCGGGCGGGGCCTCCGGCGCCGACGCCGGTACGGGGGCGGGCGCGGGTTCCCGTACGGGTGCCGCATCGGCCGCCGTCCGGCGCGCGAGCCACCGGCGGAGCAGGGGTCGTACGGCCTCGCCGACGAGCAGGGCGAGCGTCAGATAGAGCAGCGCGGCGAGCCAGAGGTACCCGGGCCAGGCCAGCGCCCGCTGGACCGGGAAGGGCGCGCCCGCCGGCCCTGCGACCAGGGCGCCGACGCTGAGCAGCGGCAGCACGTACGCGGCGATCGTGCCGGCCCTGCGCCACGGGCTGCCCTGGGTCGTCGTGTCACCGACGAACCGGCGCCACAGGTAGCGGTGCACGGCCGCCAGCAGGGCGAGCACCACGACCGCCGCCAGCGCGGCCCCCACGACCCGCATGTCCGCTCCCCCGCCCTGTTCATCCTATTTACACCGGTGCCCCCCGGTTCAGATCCCGGCCGGGACCAGTGATTTCAAGCCTTCTCGGTGCGCAGGGCCCTGACGCCCCGGAACCCGATCCAGCCCACGGCCGTCCCCAGGAGAAAGGACGTGATGGCGAGCAGCAGATGCACCCAGAAGTACGCGGTCGGGTCACCGGCGTCGTCGAAGGCGAGGCCGCTGCCGTCCTTCCACAAATTCTTGGCGAAGGTGACCCAGATGACCCACGACCACACCCCGAAGGCGAGCAGGAACCAGGAGACCGGGCGGCTGAGCTTCATGGATTCAGTATCGCCGCCGCGCTCAGGGGGGCTCGGGCGGGGTGGTCCGTACCGGCGGTCCGCCCGGCGGGTCAGGCCGCCAGTACATATATTCACATCAACTGCATGTACGTTTTCGACCGTGCCAGCTCTCAAGAAGGCCGCGTTGGCGGTCACCTCTGCCGCCCTGCTGTCCGCTTTCGCCGTCACACCCGCCTCCGCGGCCGACGGGGGCGACGACGCCCCGAAGCCTCCCGCGACCATGTCGCAGGTCGGTGGCGCGCAGCTGGGTCGGACCGGCACCCAGGTCAACCTCGGGCCCGGCGCCCCGGTGCTGCCCAAGGAGCTGACGGGCCGGTCGTGGATGGTCTCGGACGCGGAGACCGGCGAGGTGCTCGCCGCGCACAACGCGCACTGGCGGCTCCCCCCGGCGTCGACGCTGAAGATGCTCTTCGCGGACACCCTGCTCGACGACCCGGCGCTCCTGCCGAAGACGCGGGAGTACACGGTGAAGGACGAGGACCTCGCCGGCATGGGCGAGGGCAGCAGCCTCGTCGGGATCAAGGAGGACCTCAGCTACACGGTGCACGACCTGTGGCTCGGGGTGTTCCTGCGTTCGGGGAACGACGCGGTGCACGTACTGGCCTCGATGTACGGCGGTGTGCCGAAGACCGTCCAGGCCATGCAGAACCGCGCGGTGGAGCTCCAGGCGCTGGACACGAACGTGGTGTCGCCCGACGGGTACGACGCGCCCGAGCAGGTCTCCAGCGCGTACGACCTCTCGCTCTTCGCCCGCGACGGGCTCCAGAACGCGGACTTCCGGGAGTACTGCTCGACCGCCACCGCGCAGTTCCCCGGCGAGAAGAAGAAGGGCAAGAAGCGCGAGACCTTCGGCATCCAGAACACCAACCGGCTGCTCACCGGGGCCGACGGCGTCACCGCGTACAAGGGCATCGCGGGCGTCAAGAACGGCTACACCACGCACGCCGGCAACACGTTCACCGGTGTCGCCGAGCGCAACGGCAAGGTCCTCCTGGTCACCGTCATGCACCCGGCCGACGACGAGACGCACGCCGTGTACAAGGAGGCGGCCCGGCTCCTGGACTGGGGGTTCGCCGCGACCGGCAAGGTCACCCCGGTCGGTGAGCTGGTCGCGCCGAAGTCCGCGGTCACCGGCGACGGCGCGGACAGCGCCGGGACGGGCAAGGGCGCCGAGGCGGACACGGCGGTCGCGGACAAGGGCGGTCACGGACCGGACACGGCCGCGCGGGCGGCGGCCTCCACCGACGGCTCCAGCGGGGCCGGCATCGCGCTGGGCATCGTCGGCGGAGTGCTGGTCCTCGTGGCGGGCGGGGTGTTCCTGGTCAACCGGCGCTGGCCGCTGCCGGACCTGATGCGTCGCCGTCCTCGCCCGTGACGCGCCGGGCGGCGGGCGTGGAGCCCCCCTCCGCGTCCGCAGCCGGCGCGTCCTCCTTGCTCGGGGTCGCCGTCCAGGCGGCGCAGAACAGCAGCAGCTTGGCCGTGAAGTTGATCCACAGCAGCAGGGCGATCGGCACTCCGAAGGCGCCGTACATGCTCTTGGACGCGACGCCCTTCATATAGCTGCCGAGCAGCAGCTTGAGCAGTTCGAACCCGACCGCGCCGAGCAGCGCGGCCACCATCAGCCGGCGGCGCGGCGGTTCGACGCCGGGCAGCAGCGTCAGCAGATAGAGCAGCAGCAGGAAGTCGGCGGCGACGGCCACCAGCAGGGCGGCGATCCGCAGCAGCACCCCGCCCGCCCCGTTCTCGGGGATGTTGAGCAGGTCCGCGACCCAGCCGACGGCAACCGAGCCGACCGAGGAGATGGCGAGCGTCACCAGCGCCGCGCCGCCGAGACCGAACAGCACGCCGGCGTCCTTGAGTTTGCGCAGGACCGGATTGCCCTCGTCCAGGTCGTCCCTCTCCCAGACCGCCCGCAGGCAGTCCCGCATCGAGCCGATCCAGCCGATACCGGTGAAGAGCAGCAGCGCACCGGCCACCAGACCGACCGTCCCCGCGTGGGCGACCAGATTGTCGATGCCGAGCTGGTCGGAGATGCCGGGCACCTGCTCGGCGATCTTGTTCTCGATCGTGTTCAGCTGCTTGTCGGTCAGCAGCGCGGCACCGATCGCCGCGCCGACCGCGATCAGCGGAAAGAGCGCCAGGAAGCTGATGAACGTGATGGCCGCGGCCAGCCGGGTCCAGTGGACCCGGACCAGCGTCTCGTAACTGCGCCAGGCGTGCGTCTCCATCAGCCGGGAGACGAGTGGCCCGATGACGGGGAGTTTCTTCAGCCAGTCCATAGGTCACGACTACCCCTCCGGCGCGCCAAAACCGAAGCCCGGTGAGGGGTGCTGGGGATGACGGACCCTCAATCACCCATTTCGGTGAGTGTTGTAACAAATCCCTCAAAGGTGTTATCCCGGGCGATACGGTCACCCCCATGTCTGTCGACACCGTGTCCCTGACCGGCTGGGGCCGCACCGCCCCGACGACCGCGCTGCGTTTCCGCCCCCGTAGTCACGAGGAGGCGGCGGCGACCGTGCTGGGCTGCGGGCCGCGCGGCTCGATCGCCCGGGGGCTGGGCCGGACGCATGGCGACGCGGCGCAGAACGCCGGGGGTTCGGTCCTCGACATGACGGCGCTCGACCGCGTCCGGGGGATCGACGCGGCGGCCGGTCTGGTGGTCTGCGACGCGGGCACGACCCTGCACCGGCTGCGCGAGGTGATGCTTCCGCTCGGCTGGTTCCCGCCGGTGGTGCCCGGCGGGCGCTACGTCACGGTAGGGGGCGCGATCGGCTCGGACGCACACGGCGACAACCACCGCACGGCCGGCTCCTTCTCCCGCCACGTCATGGAGTTCACGCTGCTCACCGCCGACGGCGAGGTGCGTACGGTGCGCCCGGGCACCCCGCTCTTCGACGCGACCGCCGGCGGTCTCGGCCTGACCGGGGTCATCCTCTCGGCCACGCTCCGCTTCCGGCCCGTCACCACGGCCCTGATGGCGGTCGACACCGAGCGGGCGGCCGGCCTGGACGACCTGCTGGCCCGGATGGCGCGCGGCCACCGCCCCTACGAGTACGCCCGGATCGACCTCACCGCCCGGGGCCGGGCCACCGGCCGCGGCGTCCTGGTCCGCGCGAACCACGTCCCGGTGCGGGCGCTCCCGGCGCACGCCCGGCACACCGCGCTCGCGCTCGGCCCGGCGCGCCGCCCGGCCGCGCCGCCGCCGCTGCCCCGTCTCCTCGGCAGGCTGTCCGCCGCCGTGCTCAACGAGATCGGCTACCGCTCCGCGCCCCGGTCGCGCACCGGGGAGCTCCAGCCGCTCGGCGCCTTCTTCCGCGCCCTGGACGCCCGGCCGCACAGCAACCGCGTCTCCCCCACCGGCGGCCGCATCCACTACGCGTTCCTGGTCGGGCACGGGCAGGAGGAGACGCTGCGGCGGATCGTCGGGCGCATCGCCCGCAGCCGCTGCCCGTCCTTCCGGGCGGTGCTCAGGCGGTGCGGCGAGGGCGGCCCCGGCTGGCTGTCGTTCCCCGCGCCCGGCTGGCACCTCTCCCTCGATCTGCCGGCCGGCCTGCCGGGGCTCGCCCGCTTCCTCGACTCGCTGGACGAGGAGGTGGCGGCGGCGGGCGGCCGGGTCTCCCTCACCGAGGACGCCCGGCTGCGCCCCGGCGCGCTCGCCGCGATGTACCCGCGGCTGCCCGACTTCCGGGCGCTGCGGACCGAGCTGGACCCGAACGGGGCGTTCCGCTCGGACCTGTCCCGCCGGCTGTCGCTGTAGACCCCTCTTCCCCTGCAAGGAGCGTTCCCGTGAAGGATGCCTTCGGTGCCCCGCAGTCCCTGCTCGTCCTCGGCGGCACGTCGGAGATCGGGCTCGCCACCGCACGCCGGCTGATCGCCCACCGCACCCGCACGGTCTGGCTGGCCGGCCGGCCCTCGCCCGCCCTGGAGGCGGCGGCGGAGGACCTGCGCCACCGGGGGGCGTACGTACAGACCGTGGCGTTCGACGCGCTGGACACCGAGTCCCACGAAACGGTCCTGGGCAAGGTCTTCACCGAGGGCGACATCGACATGGTGCTCCTCGCCTTCGGTATCCCGGGCGACCAGGAGCGCGACGAGGAGGAACCGCTCGCGGCGGTCCGGGTGGCGCAGACGAACTACACCGGCGCGGTCTCCGCCGGTCTGGTGTGCGCGGGCGCGCTCCAGGCGCAGGGGCACGGTTCGCTGGTGGTGCTGTCCTCGGTGGCCGGTGAGCGGGCCCGGCGCGCGGACTTCATCTACGGGTCGAGCAAGGCGGGCCTGGACGTGTTCACGCAGGGCCTCGGCGACGCGCTGCACGGCACGGGGGTGCACGTGATGGTGGTGCGGCCCGGGCTCGTGGTCCCGGACGCGGCGGCGGTGCGGGAAGCCGGGGGGCCGCTGGCGACGATCCCGTTCACCCGGACGCCGCTGGTGACGACGCCGGGTGCGGTGGCGGACGCGATCGTGACGGGGCTGCGGAGGCGTTCGGAGACGGTGTGGGTGCCGGGGGCGCTGCGCGGGGTGATGTCCGCGCTGCGGCACGTGCCCCGGCCGCTGTTCCGGCGGCTGCCGGTGTGACCCGCCGTTACGGGTGCAGCGAGGGCGCGTCCAGGGTGCTGCCGCTCTGCGCGGGGACGGCGGGGCCGGTGCCGCCCGCGCCGAACGGAAACTCGTTGATCTTGCGCCAGACGCGGTCCAGCCGGCCCTGCTCGTACAGCGCGAAGGAGCCGCAGATCCAGGACGCCTCGTAGTCGGCGAGCTCCTCGTACGCCCGGTCCATCGCCGCTTCGGGGATGTCGTGGGCGACGGTCACATGCGGGTGGTACGGGAACTGGAGCTCGCGCACCAGCGGCCCGGAGGCGTCCCGTACCCGCTTCTGGAGCCAGGCGCAGGCCGAGGCGCCCTCGACCACCTGGACGAAGACGACCGGGGACAGCGGGCGGAAGGTGCCCGTGCCGGACAGCCGCATCGGGAACGGGCGGCCGCCGGTCGCGATGGGGGCGGGGTGCGCCTCGATCGCGGGCAGGTCGGCGGCCTCGGCCTCGGTCGGCGGCAGGAGGGTGACGTGGGTGGGAATGCCGTGTGCGGCAGGGTCCCCGAAGCTCGCGCGGCGTTCCTGGAGCAGGCTGCCGTAGGGCTCCGGGACCGCGATCGAAACGCCGAGCGTTACGGTCCCCACGTCGTTCTCCTCAATCCTCGGTGGTCTGTTTTCAGCCACTGACGGCCGCAGACTTCACGCCGCAAGTGTGCCGCCTGCGAGCCCTCCGCCGCCAGGGTCCTTGGACTCAGTGCTTGGCGGGCAGAAGGCCCATCCGGTCGTAGGTGAGCGCCAGGGTCTCGGCGGCCACGGCCCGCGCCTTCTCGGCGCCCTCGGCCAGGATGGAGTCCAGCGTCTCGGGGTCGTCCAGATATTCCTGCGTACGCGTGCGGAACGGTGTGACGAAGTCGACCACGACCTCGGCGAGGTCCGTCTTCAGCGCGCCGTAGCCCTTGCCCTCGTACTTCTGCTCCAGCTCCGGCACCGACACGTCGGTGAGCGCCGAGTAGACGGTGAGCAGATTGCTGACGCCGGGCTTCTCGGCCAGGTCGAAGCGGATCACCGTGTCGGTGTCGGTGACGGCGCTCTTCACCTTCTTGGCGGTGGCCTTCGGCTCGTCCAGGAGGTTGATCAGACCCTTCGGGTTCGCCGTCGACTTGCTCATCTTCGAGGACGGGTCCTGGAGGTCGTAGATCTTCGCCGTCTCCTTGAGGATGTACGGGTCCGGGACGGTGAAGGTCTCGCCGTAGGTGCCGTTGAACCGCTCGGCGAGATTACGGGTCAGCTCCAGGTGCTGGCGCTGGTCCTCGCCCACCGGGACCTGGTCGGCCTGGTAGAGCAGGATGTCGGCGACCATCAGCATCGGGTAGGTGAACAGGCCGACCGAGGTGCGGTCGGCGCTGTGACGGGCGGACTTGTCCTTGAACTGCGTCATGCGGGACGCCTCGCCGAACCCGGCCAGGCAGTTCATGACCCAGCCCAGCTGGGCGTGTTCGGGCACGTGGCTCTGGACGAACAGCGTGCAGCGCTCGGGGTCGACCCCGGCGGCCAGCAGCTGGGCGACGGCGAGCCGGGTGTTGGCCCGCAGCTGCGCCGGCTCCTGGGCGACGGTGATGGCGTGCAGGTCGACGACCATGTAGAAGGCGTCGTGGGACTCCTGCAGGGCCACCCACTGGCGGACCGCGCCGAGGTAGTTGCCGAGGTGGAACGAGCCGGAGGTGGGCTGGATTCCGGAGAGCACGCGGGGACGTTCAGAGGCCATGGGCTCATTGTCTCAGGTGCGCGGCCCTTCCCGGGCGCCCGGTGGAGGAATCACCCGGCGGGCCCGCACGGCGGAACTCGACGGCCTCGCGCGGCGGAAGAATCAGCCGCGCCGTGAACCGCAGGTTTCCTCGCGGACGAACCGACCGACGATACAAAGTGGGCCCGCGGCGAGGCACCCCCCAACCTCAGCCCACGCCGCACGACGATCGGAGATCCCGTGTCGACCACGGAAGACGCCATCGCCTCCGCCGAGGCGCACAGTGCGCACAACTACCACCCGCTGCCCGTCGTCGTCGCCACGGCGGACGGGGCCTGGATGACGGATGTCGAGGGCCGCCGCTACCTCGACATGCTCGCCGGATACTCGGCGCTCAATTTCGGCCACAACAACCGCCGGCTGATCGACGCGGCGCGGGCGCAGCTGGAGCGGGTGACGCTCACCTCCCGGGCCTTCCACCACGACCGGTTCGCCGACTTCTGCACACGCCTGGCGGAGCTGTGCGGCATGGAGATGGTGCTCCCGATGAACACCGGGGCGGAGGCCGTGGAGACGGCGGTGAAGACCGCCCGCAAGTGGGGCTACCGGGTCAAGGGCGTCCCGGACGGCATGGCGAAGGTCATCGTCGCCGCCGACAACTTCCACGGCCGCACGACCACGGTCATCAGCTTCTCCACGGACCCGGAGGCCCGCGCCGACTTCGGCCCGTACACCCCGGGGTTCGAGATCGTGCCGTACGGGGATCTCACCGCGATGCGCGAGGCCATGACGGAGAACACCGTGGCCGTGCTGATCGAGCCGATCCAGGGCGAGGCGGGCGTGCTGGTGCCGCCGCCGGGCTATCTCGCCGGGGTGCGGGAGCTGACCCGCGAGCGGAACGTGCTGTTCATCGCGGACGAGATCCAGTCCGGTCTGGGCCGGACCGGGAAGACCTTCGCCTGCGAGCACGAGGGCGTCGTCCCCGACGTGTACCTCCTCGGCAAGGCGCTCGGCGGCGGCGTCGTGCCGGTGTCCGCCGTGGTGTCGTCGGCGGCGGTGCTCGGCGTGTACCGCCCCGGGGAGCACGGCTCGACGTTCGGCGGCAACCCGCTGGCCTGCGCGGTGGCGCTGGAGGTCATCGCCATGCTGAACACCGGCGAGTACCAGCAGCGCGCCGCCGAGCTGGGCGACCACCTCCACCACGAGCTGGGGCTCCTGGCGGGCGGGGACTCGGTGCGAGCCGTGCGGGGACGCGGGCTGTGGGCGGGCGTGGACATCGAGCCGGAGCTGGGCACGGGCCGCGAGATCTCCGAACGGCTGATGGAGCGCCGGGTCCTGGTGAAGGACACCCACGGCTCCACGATCCGGATCGCGCCGCCGCTGGTGATCGGCAAGGAGGACCTGGACTGGGGGCTCGACCAGCTGCGGGAGGTGCTGCGGGGCTGAACCGGAGCGGCGCGGGGCGGGCGCGAGCCGGGCGCACGGCGCGGGCGCGGGCGCGAGCCGGGCGCACGGCGCGGGCGCGGGCGCGAGCCGGGCGCACGGCGCGGGGCGCCCGCCCTCTCACGTCAGCACCCGCAGCAGCGCCTCCAGGGCCCCCGTCCACGCGCTGTCCGTCGGCGTGCCGTAGCCGATGACCAGCGCCTCGCGCTTCAGGTCGGCGTCCGGGTGGCGGTAGAAGGCCAGGCCCTCGACCGCGAGGCCCTGCCAGAGCGCTGCCCGGATCACCTCGTCCTCGCCGCCCTCCGGGAGTTCGAGGACGGCGTGCAGCCCGGCGGCGATCCCGCTGACCCGGATCCGCGGGGCGCGCTCGGCCAGCGCCGCGACGAGCTGGTCGCGCCGGTTGCGGTAGCGCAGCCGCATGGACCGCACATGCCGGTCGTACGCCCCCGAGGCCATGAACTCCGCGAGCGTCAGCTGGTCCAGCGCGCCCGGCGCCCAGTCGCTCGTCCCCTTCGCCTCGGCGATCCCGGCGGCCAGGGCGCGCGGCACCACCATCCAGCCGAGCCGCAGCCCCGGTGCCAGGGACTTGCTGGCGGTGCCCAGGTAGACGACGCGTTCCGGGTCCAGGCCCTGGAGGGCGCCGACCGGCTGGCGGTCGTACCGGAACTCGCCGTCGTAGTCGTCCTCCAGGATCAGCCCGCCCGTGGCCCGGGCCCAGTCGACGGCCGCCGCCCGCCGGTCCGGGTGGAGCGGGACCCCCGTGGGGAACTGGTGCGCCGGGGTCAGCAGGACCGCGCCCGCGTGGCGCAGGGTGTGCAGCTCGCCGGTCCGGGTGCCGAGCTCGTCGAGCGGCAGGCAGGGGATGCGCAGCCCGGCCTCGGTGAGCAGGCGGGTGTGGATGCCGAGCCCGTACGACTCGACGGCCACGTCTCGCACGCGGCGCCCGCGCAGCACCCTGCCGAGCAGCATCAGGCCGTGCGCGAATCCGGAGCAGACGATGATCCGGTCCGGGTCGGCGTACACCCCGCGCGCCCGGGCCAGGTACTCGGCGAGGACGGTGCGCAGCTCGATCCGGCCGCGCGGGTCTCCGTAACCGAAGGCGTCGTTCGGCGCGGCGGAGAGGGCGCGCCGGGCGGCCTTCAGCCACTCGCCGCGCGGAAAGGTGGCCAGGTCGGGGGTGCCCGGCTTCAGGCTGTACGCGGGTGCGCCGCGCGGCGGCCTGGCGCGGGGGGCCTCGGGCGCCGCCGGGGGCCGGGGGTCGGCGCGGCGTGCCACCCGGGTGCCGGAGCCCTGGCGGGCCGTGAGCCAGCCCTCGGCGACGAGCTCCGCGTACGCGTCGGCGACGGTGTTGCGGGCGATGCCGAGGTCGGCGGCGAGGGTGCGGGAGGACGGCAGGCGGGTGCCGGGGGCCAGGCGGCCGGTGCGGACGGCCTCGCGCAGGGCGTCCATCAGGCCGGCCCGCAGACCGGTCGAGCCGGTCGGGTCGATATGGAGGTCGGCCCCGAAAGTGGCCCAGGCATCTGTCATGGAAATGGACCATACCGCTGCGCCACTCTCCCCGTAGCGTGGGGGCATGACGACGAACGAGAACAGCGACCGCACCTCCGGCTACTGCCCTGAGCACACCCCGCGCCTGGCCTGGGCACAGCACGCCCCCGACGTCTACAAGGCGATGGCCCGCCTGGACGCCGCCACCCGCAAGGGCATCGACCCGGTGATCGGCGAGCTGGTGAAGATCCGCGCCTCGCAGCTCAACCACTGCGCGTTCTGCCTGGACATGCACACCAAGGACGCGCTCGCGGCGGGCGAGTCCGTGGAGCGGATCATCCAGCTCAGCGCGTGGGAGGAGTCGCAGCACTTCTTCACGCCGAAGGAGATCGCCGCGATCGAGCTGACCGAGGCGGTGACCGTGCTGACCGACGGCTTCGTGCCGGACGAGGTGTACGCGCGGGCCGCGAAGCACTTCGGCGAGGAGGAGCTGGCCCACCTGATCGGTGCGATCATCACGATCAACTCCTGGAACCGGTTCGCCGTGACCACCCGCATGGTGCCGGACCACGACACGCCCGGCGACCACGGCCGAGCGGCCCGGTGACCGCGCCGGTACTGCGGGCCCTGCACCACGGCCGCGCCCCCGGCGACCCGCTGGTCCTCCCCGGCCCGTGGGACGCCGCGAGCGCCCGCGTCTTCGCGGACGCCGGTTTCCCCGCGCTCGCCACGCCGAGCGCGGGGGTCGCCGCGTCCCTGGGGTACGAGGACGGCTCGACGCCCCCCGCCGAGATGTTCGCGGCGGTGGCGCGGATCGCCCGGGCCGTCTCCGTGCCGGTCTCCGCCGATATCGAGGCCGGGTACGGGCTGGCGCCCGGCGAGCTCGTGGAGCGGCTGCTCGCGGCCGGGGCGGTCGGCTGCAACCTGGAGGACACGGTGGACGGGGTCCTGCTGGACGCCGGAGCACAGGCGGACCGGCTGGCCGCGGTGCGGGCGGCGGCCGGGGACGCGCTCTTCGTGAACGCCCGGATCGACACGTACGTCACGGGCGTCCCGGAGGGGGTGGACCCGGCGGCGGAGACCCTGCGCCGGGCGCGGCTGTACGCGGCGGCGGGCGCGGACTGCGTGTACCCGATCCTGGCCCCGCCCGAGGTGTTCGGGCCGCTGGCCGGTGCCCTGCCCGGGCTGCCGCTGAACGCGCTGGCCCGCCCGGACGGGCCGGGGCCGGGCCGCCTCGGCGAGCTGGGCGCGACCCGGATCACCTTCGGGCCGGGCCTCCAGCGCCGGGCGACGGCCGCGGTGCGGGAGATCGCGGACGGGCTCCGCTGACGTGACAGACACCACGCCCCCGGCAGCGCTGCGCTGCCGGGGGCGTGTGCGTGACCCCGAGGGGCTCAGATCAGGCCGAGCTCGCGGACCGCGTCGCGCTCCTCGGTGAGCTCCTTCACCGAGGCGTCGATGCGCGCACGGGAGAACTCGTTGATGTCCAGGCCCTGGACGATCTCGTACGTGCCGTTCTTCGTGGTGACCGGGAACGACGAGATGATGCCCTCGGGCACGCCGTAGGAGCCGTCCGACGGGATGCCCATCGAGGTCCAGTCGCCCTCGGCGGTGCCGTTGACCCAGGTGTACACGTGGTCGATGGCGGCGTTGGCGGCGGAGGCGGCGGAGGACGCGCCACGGGCCTCGATGATCGCGGCGCCGCGCTTGGCGACGGTCGGGATGAAGGAGTCGGCCAGCCACGCCTCGTCGGCGACCAGCTCGGCGGCGTTCTTGCCGGCGACCTCGGCGTGGAAGATGTCCGGGTACTGGGTGGCCGAGTGGTTGCCCCAGATCGTCAGCTTCTTGATGTCGGAGACGGCGGCACCGGTCTTGGCGGCCAGCTGCGAGATCGCGCGGTTGTGGTCCAGGCGGGTCATCGCGGTGAAGCGCTCGGCCGGGACGTCCGGGGCGGCGGCCTGCGCGATGAGCGCGTTGGTGTTGGCCGGGTTGCCGACGACGAGGACCTTGATGTCGTCCGCGGCGTTGTCGTTGATCGCCTTGCCCTGCGGCTTGAAGATGCCGCCGTTGGCGGAGAGCAGGTCGCCGCGCTCCATGCCCTTGGTGCGGGGGCGGGCGCCGACGAGCAGGGCGACGTTCGCACCGTCGAAGCCGACGTTCGCGTCGTCGGTGATCTCGATGTTGCGCAGCAGCGGGAAGGCGCAGTCGTCGAGCTCCATCGCGGTGCCCTCGGCGGCCTTCAGCCCCTGGGGGATCTCCAGGAGACGCAGGTTGACCGGCACGTCCGGGCCGAGCAGGTGGCCGGAGGCGATGCGGAAGAGCAGCGCGTAGCCGATCTGGCCGGCTGCGCCGGTCACGGTGACATTCACGGGAGTGCGGGTCATGGCGATCTCCGTTAGACAGCTGGCGGTCCGGGCTCCTGGCCCCTGGTGCGGGACATCTCCCTGAATCTTGATGTGAAGAGATATCCGTCGGCCAGGCTATCCGACCCGGAACCCCACGGCCGCCCGGCCCCCGTTGCCTGTTGATCACACCATGGCGGAATGGTCACTTCCGTGCCACAGGGGACAGCCATCCCTTGAACGGGTGAGGGCTGTCAACAAGGCTGGACACAGGACGGGGCAAGGCCGCTCGACCGCCGTTTCGGGAGCTTCGCGCTCCGGGTTGCCCCGCCTCCGGTGTCCGTCCCTTCTCGGGGGAGGGGACGGCCACCGGGTTCTTCCGCTCCTCGGAGCGGTCAGCGGACCGTGAAGTGGACCGCGTCCTCCAGGAACGGGATGTCGAGCCACGGCTCCGGCTGCGCGACCAGCGCGAGCAGCACGATGAGGACGCCGAGCAGGCCGTACGTCACCAGATCGGTGAAGCGCGACCGCACCGCGAGCATGCCCACCGACCGGACGGTCACGCGCAGGACCGCTCCCAGGACGAGGCCGATGCCGATCAGTATCGTGCCGACGCGGAAGGCTTCCTCGAAGGGATCGGCCGCCACGATCAGCAGTCCGACGCCGGCCGTGCAGAGCACCGCGAGCAGCGGCCACTGCCGGGCCGGGGCCGGCGCGTCCCCGCCGGCCGCCCGTCCGCCGCCCTCGGGCCGCGCGGTGTCCCGGGTCAGTGAGAACCGCCGCGACCGCCGGGTGGCGGCGGTCGCGTCGGACGGCTCGGAGGGGACCGCCGTGGACCCGGTCGCACCGGTCTCCTCCGTGGAGCCGGTGTCCGGACTCGTACCAGCACCCACGGGTCAGCCGGCGGAGACGGCCGCGGCGTCGCGCTCGGCGGCCTCGACCACGTTGACGAGCAGCTGGGCGCGGGTCATCGGGCCGACACCGCCCGGGTTCGGCGAGATCCAGGCGGCGACCTCGGCCACGCCGGGGTGCACGTCGCCGACGATCTTGCCGTTCTCGTCGCGGCTGACGCCGACGTCCAGGACGGCGGCGCCCGGCTTCACGTGCTCGGGCTTGATGATGTGCGGCACGCCCGCGGCGGCGACGATGATGTCCGCCTGCTTCAGGTGGGCGGCCAGGTCCCGGGTGCCGGTGTGGCACTGGGTCACCGTGGCGTTCTCCGACTTGCGGGTGAGCAGCAGCGGGATGGACCGCCCGATGGTGACACCGCGTCCGACGACCACGACGTGGGCGCCGTTGATCTCGACGCCGTGGTGGCGCAGGAGCTGGACGACGCCCTGCGGGGTGCACGGCAGCGGGCCGGTCTCGTTGAGCACCAGGCGGCCGAGGTTCATCGGGTGCAGGCCGTCGGCGTCCTTGGCCGGATCCATCAGTTCCAGGACGCGGTTGGTGTCGATTCCCTTGGGCAGGGGCAGCTGCACGATGTAGCCCGTGCAGGCCGGATCGGCGTTGAGCTCGCGGACGACGGCCTCGATCTCCTCCTGCGTGGCGGTGTCGGGGAGTTCGCGCTGGATGGAGCCGATGCCGACCTGCGCACAGTCCTTGTGCTTGCCGTTCACGTACCACCTGCTGCCCGGGTCGTCCCCGACCAGCAGGGTTCCCAGGCCGGGCGTGACGCCCCGGGCCTTGAGGGCCGCCACGCGGACGGTCAGATCGGACTTGATCGCGGCTGCGGTGGCCTTGCCATCGAGAATCTGGGCAGTCATGGCCCCCATACTCCCGGATGAACCCGCCCTCGGACCAATCAGGTACCAGGCGTGGACGCAAGGTTGCACTTGGACAACTTCTTGAACCGCGGCTGGACAAACGTACTAACTGCTTATAACGATGAGGGCCGCTGTGCCGCAGCAGTTACCGGGGGGTCTGGACCGCTGACGTTTTCTCTTCCTCCGCGCGGCCGCACCGTCCCCGTACATCTGTTGGAGGAACGCCCATGAGCTTCGGCGACCCGAACCCGAACAACCCCTACGGGCAGCAGCCCGGTCAGCCGCAGCCGGGCTATGGCTACCCCCAGGCCCCGCAGGGCGTGCCGCAGCAGGGCTACGGCTACCCGACGGCCCCGCCGGTGCCGGGCGGCGACTACGGCCAGCAGCCCGGCTACGGTGCCCGCCCGCCGCTGGCCGGCTGGTGGCGGCGCGTCGGTGCGTTCCTGATCGACTACCTGGTGGTCGGCGTCCCCTACGGCATCATCCTGGCCGTCGGCGGGGGCATGGGCGGCGGCGCGGGCGCCGGAGTCATGGCGCTCGGTGTCGTCGTCGCCATCGGACTCGGTCTCTTCAAGCTGTACAAGGAAGGCACGACCGGCCAGTTCGTCGGCAAGAAGGCCCTCGGCATCAGCCTCCTGCGCGAACAGGACGGCCGCCCGCTCGGCTTCGGTATGACCTTCGTCCGCTACCTCGCCCACTTCCTGGACGGCATAGCCTGCTACATCGGCTTCCTGTGGCCGCTCTGGGACGCCAAGAAGCAGACCTTCGCGGACAAGGTCTGCTCCACCGTCGTGGTGCGCGTCGGCTGACCGGCCGCCCGTACAGGCCCGAGGGCCGTAACCGCACGCGGATCGCGTGGGGTTACGGCCCTCGGTCGTACGGGGACGAGGCGGCTCAGTGGAAGAAGTGCCGGGTGCCCGTGAAGTACATCGTCACGCCGGCCTTCTTCGCGGCCTCGACCGCCAGCTCGTCGCGGACCGAACCGCCCGGCTGGACCACGGCCTTGACGCCGGCCCCGGTCAGGATCTCCAGCCCGTCCGGGAAGGGGAAGAAGGCGTCGGACGCCGCGTAGGAACCGGCGGCCCGCTCCGCGCCCGCGCGCTCGACGGCCAGCTTCGCGGAGTCGACCCGGTTGACCTGGCCCATGCCGACGCCGACCGACGCGCCGCCCTTGGCGAGCAGGATGGCGTTGGACTTGACCGCCCGGCACGCCTTCCACGCGAAGGCGAGCTCCTTCAGCTCGTCGGCGGAGAGCGCGTCGCCCGTGGCGAGCGTCCAGTTGGCCGGGTCGTCGCCCTCGGCCTGGAGGCGGTCGGTGACCTGGAGCAGCGCGCCGCCGTCGATCGGCTTGACCTCGACCTCGGCGGACGGGGCCTCGGGGCAGCGGAGCACACGGATGTTCTTCTTGCGGGCCAGGATCTCGACCGCGCCGTCCTCGTACGCCGGGGCGACGATGACCTCGGTGAAGATCTCCGCGACCTGCTCGGCCATGGCGACGGTCACCGGACGGTTGACGGCGATGACACCGCCGTACGCCGACAGCGGGTCGCAGGCGTGGGCGTTGCGGTGCGCCTCGGCGATGTCGTCGGCGATGGCGATGCCGCACGGGTTGGCGTGCTTGATGATCGCGACACACGGCTCGGCGTGGTCGTACGCGGCACGCCGGGCGGCGTCGGTGTCCGTGTAGTTGTTGTACGACATCGCCTTGCCGTGCAGCTGCTCGGCGCCGGCCAGGCCGCCGGTGCCCGAGGTGTAGAGCGCGGCGGGCTGGTGCGGGTTCTCGCCGTAGCGCAGGACGTCCTGGCGCTCGTACGTCGTACCGAAGAAGTCCGGGAAGCCGGAGTCGTCGGCGGCGGCGTAGTCGGCGGCGAACCAGCCGGCGACGGCCACGTCGTAGGCGGCGGTGTGCTGGAACGCCTCGGCGGCGAGCCGCTTGCGGGCGGTCAGGTCGAAGCCGCCCGCCTCGACCGCGGCGAGCACGTCGGCGTAACGCTCCGGGCTGGTGACGACGGCCACG
Source organism: Streptomyces sp. SAS_281 (assembly GCF_052542855.1). NCBI lineage: Bacteria > Bacillati > Actinomycetota > Actinomycetes > Kitasatosporales > Streptomycetaceae > Streptomyces > Streptomyces sp. SAS_281. The sequence continues at coordinate 19,306 of NZ_JBMNDO010000054.1, read as the reverse complement.
GAGGGGTGGTTCTTGGCGGCGGCGCGGACCATGGACGGGCCGCCGATGTCGATCTGCTCGACACACTCGTCGGCGGTGGCGCCGGAGGCGACGGTCTCCTTGAACGGGTACAGGTTGACGACCACCAGGTCGAACGGCTCGACGCCCAGCTCGGCCAGCTGCTCGCGGTGCGCGTCGAGGCGCAGGTCGGCGAGGATGCCGGCGTGGACGCGCGGGTGCAGCGTCTTGACGCGGCCGTCGAGGCACTCGGGGAAGCCGGTCAGCTCCTCGACCTTGGTGACCGGGACACCGGCGGCGGCGATCTTTCCGGCGGTGGACCCGGTGGAGACCAGTTCGACACCCGCCTCGTGCAGGCCGCGGGCGAGGTCTTCGAGGCCCGTCTTGTCGTAGACGCTGACCAGGGCGCGGCGGATGGGCTTATTCTCCGACATGACCGAGATGAACCTTTCGTCCCTCAATGCGATAGCCGTCGCGGGCGAGCCGCCCCACGGCCTCGACGAGCAGCTTGCGCTCGACTTCCTTGATGCGTTCATGGAGGGCCGCTTCGCCCTCCGGGGTGTCCTCTTCGGTCACCTCGACCACGCCCTGCGCGATGATCGGACCGGTGTCGACGCCGTCGTCGACGAAGTGGACGGTGCACCCGGTGACCTTCACGCCGTACGCGAGCGCGTCGCGCACGCCGTGGGCACCGGGAAAGCTGGGGAGCAGGGCGGGGTGGGTGTTGACGAACCGGCCGCCGAACCGGGCCAGGAACTCCTTGCCCACGATCTTCATGAACCCGGCGGACACGACGAGGTCCGGCCGGTGCGCACCGGTCGCCTCGGCGAGCGCGGCGTCCCACTCGTCGCGGGTGGCGTGGTCCTTGACGCGGCATGTGAAGGTGGGGAGCCCGGCGCGCTCGGCCCGCTCCAGGCCGGCGATGCCGTCGCGGTCGGCGCCGACCGCGACGATCCGGGCGCCGAAGCCGTCGGGGTCGTCACCGATCGCGTCGAGCAGGGCCTGGAGGTTCGTACCGGAACCGGAGACCAGGACGACCACACGGGCCGGGGCGGCGGAGGGAAGCGGGGAGGCCACGGCTGGGCCCTTTCTCGCGTGCGAGCGGTTCGAAGCGGCCGGCCCGCCGCCACGGCACCGGGGCGGCGGCCTGCGGTTTGTACGGTCGTACGAAAGAAGCGCGCTCCCCCATACGGGGAACTCTACGAACGGGCCGACCGTCAGCAACGATACCGGCACCGCGCCGCGCCCCCGCCTGACGGGGGTGACGGAGCCGCGAGGCCCAGACCCTGTCGCCGCATTCCCGTCGTCCGCCCGGAGGGCGGGCCGGGCGCGTGACGGCAGGGCCCAGGGGGTCACGGACCCCGCGCTCCCCGCTTTCGGCGCTTCCTCACCGGAAGGTAGCGTCAGGGGCAGCGAACCGTCCGCCGGGCGGAAACGACGAGATGGGGAAGACGTTCACCACATGCCGGACCGACGCCGCCGCACCGCCTTCCGCCAGCCGCTGCCCGAGCGGGCCACCCTGCTGATGCGCGAGCGCTCCTCCTCGTCCTCTTCCGGCTCCTCCGGTTCCCCCGGTTCTTCCGGGGGCCGGAACGACGACAACCCCTTCGCGCCGCCGCCGGAGGGCCGGCCCGACCAGCCCTGGCAGCCGCGCCACCCGTCCGGTTCAACGGACGGCTCCAACGGCTCCGCGGACGGCTCCACCAACGGTGACGGAGGCGACCGGCCCGAGGGCGGGCCGTCCGACGACCGGCCCGTGTGGGGCAGCCAGTGGAGCAGCCGGCAGCCCGGTCGCCAGAACGGCTCCTTCGGCGGGCGGCCCTCCGGTCCCGCCGGTCAGGAGAAACCCCCGGCCGGCCCGCGCTGGGACCCGACCGACCCCATCCAGCGCCGCGCCCGCTACGCGCTGCTCTCCGGCATGTGGGCCTTCTTCTTCGCGATCTTCGACTTCTCCGAGATCGCCCTGCTGCTCGGCGCGCTCGCCACGTACTGGGCGGTCAGCGCGCTGCGCGCCAAGCCGAAGCCGCCCGCGGCGGGTGCCGGTGCGCCCGGTGCGGCGACGACCCCCGGGAAGCCGGCGGCGGCGGACGGGACGGGGCCCGCGCCGGACACGCTCGCCGCACAGCGCGGGGGCCGGCAGCAGACCACGGCCGCGGTGAGCGGTCTGGTGACGGGCGTGGTCGCGCTGGCGATCGTCGCGACGACGTTCACGGTGCAGATGGTCTACCGCGACTACTACACCTGTGTGAACGACGCCCTGACCAAGTCGGGCCAGCTGGCCTGCAACGACCTGCTCCCGAAGCCGCTCGAGCCCTTCTTCGGCGTCAAGCGCTAGCGGCCGGCGGGCCGGGGGGCGCGTCGGTCTCCCGGTCGGTGTCCCGCTCGGCCTCCCGGGCGTGCCAGGGATCGGTGGGGAGGAAGTCGTACGCGTCGAGGTCGTCGTCCACCTCGTCCCGGCCCCCGCCTCCGCCCTCGTCCTTCGCGGGTCCGGGCGGCTCGGAAACGACGGGCGCGGGTGTCTCGCGGGCCTTGGGGGGCTCGGGGGCCTCGGGGGCCTTGGGGGCCTTGGGGGCCTTGGGGGCCTTGGGGGCCTTGGCCATGCTCACCGGGGGCGCCGTCGGTTCCGGCGCCGTCGGTTCCGGCTCCACCGGCTCGGTGTCCTGCTTGCGCCCGCGCAGCCGCCAGGCCCGTAGCAGCAGGGCCGCGGGGACGCCGACGACCGTGGTCCACGCCAGCGCCGCCGCCCCGGTGAGCCACCACACCGGGCCGAAGTCCGCCAGGGCGTGCGTGCCCAGCGGTCCCCCGGCGGCCGCCGCCAGGAGCGCCGCGCCGAGCCCGCAGCCCACCGCCCCGAGTGCGGTCGTGAGCGCGGTCTCCCCGAGGCCCCACGCCTCCTCCCGCTCGCCCTGGTCGGGCACCGCCCTCCGTACGGTGAACCAGGCCACCGTCAGCGCCGCCGCCACCGGGACCGCGCCGGCCGCCCAGTTCCACGGCCCGCCCGGACCGTGGGCGGGCATCGCGGCCAGCAGCGGGAAGTCGGGGACGGCCGGGGGCCCGGTGAAGGCCAGCGGGGTGACCGTGGACGCCGTGCCGAGGGCGAACCCGGGACCCAGCCCGTACGCCGCGCCCCACACCGCCGCGTTCGGTACGAGTCCCAGCGCCAGCAGGAGCACGGCGATGCGGCCGCCCCAGTCGGTGGCGAGCCGGAGGAACGATTCCTGGACCGGCGCGCCGTGCCACACCAGGGCCGACGCGACGACCAGCGCGCCGCCGCCCAGGAGGACCGCCGTCCCCGCCAGCGCCGACCGGCCCACCGCGTCGGCCCGCCGGAGGAACCGGGTGCGCGCCATCGCCTCGTGCAGCCGTACCGGCGCCCAGGAGGGCGGCGGCCCGAGCGGGCGCCCGCAGGCCGTCCACACCCCCGCCGCCGCAGCGCCTGCCACGACGAGGGCGGCGGGAACGAGCAGGGAGAGCGGGCTCACGGACAGCGACGCGCCGCGCGCGTAGAGGGCGACCGCCCCGACGACCAGCAGATATCCGCCCGTCACCAGGGCGAACGCGCCGCCGGGCGACGGGGCCCCGTGCCCCTCCTCGGGCTCCAGCACATCCCTGGCCGCCCGGTGCACCAGCCAGACCGGCAGCACGGAGAGCAGCAGCGGGACGACGCCCATCGGTGCCGGGGCCCCGGTCAGCGTCTCGGTCCTGACCAGTTCGGCGCCGTGCGCGAGGAGCCAGAGGCCGGCCGCCGCGTGGAACGCCTCGCCCGGACCGCTGTCCGGAGCCGGTGAGCTGATCCAGAGCGCGGCGACGAGGACGGCGACGGATCCCAGGCCGAGCCCGGCCGCGATCGCCCCGCGCAGCACCGCGGAGACCAGTACGGCGGGCCGCCCCCGCTCGTCCTGCGACAACAAGGGGCTGCGTTCGGTCACTTGGGTCACGCGGTCATGCTGCCAACGACACGCGCTTATTTCGTGTAACGGGCGAACAGCCGGGGTGTCGATCAATATACGTTTATGTACTTTTTCACCCGGTGCAGGCCGTATGGGCGGCCCTCATGACGCAGAGCACGTCCGAGACGGCCGCCGCCCCTCCGCTGCCCTCGCCGAAGGAGCGGCGCAGGCTGCGGAAGGCCCTGGCGCTGACGGAGGAGCAGGTCGCGTCGGCCGTCGGCGTGACGCGGGCGACGGTGCGGGCCTGGGAGACGGGCCGCAGCACCCCGCGCGGCCGCAAGCGGGAGGCGTACGCCCGGCTGCTCGGAACGGGCACGGCGGGTGCGGCTGCCCCGCCACCCCTTCCGCCGGTTCCCGCCGAAGCCCCTGGGAGCGTCGCCGTGGATGCCGCCGAACCGGACCGGGCCGCCGTCGAGGTGGCCGAGGCTGTCGCGCCCGAGACGCCCGAGGCACCTGAGATGCCTGCGGCACCCGAGATGCCCGAGTCGCCTGAGGCACCTGAGGCGCCTGAGGCCCCTGAGGCAGCGCCCCCGGTGCTGGCGGAGGCGCCCCAGGTGCCCGAGGACGTGCCCGAGGACGTGCCCGAGGACGTGCCCCAGGTGCCCGGGGCAGCGGCCCAGGGGCCCGAGGTACCCGACGTAGCCCACGTTCCCGAGGCGCCTCCGGGCGGGCCGGACGGCGACCACGCGGAAGGCGCGCCCGCTGCCGCGTTCGACGCGTTGTACCGGTACGCCGCCCCGGCCCTCTTCCAGCAGACCTATCTGCTGACCGGGCAGCACGCCCTGTCCCGCGCGGCCGTGTCCAAGGCGTTCGAGCTGGCCTGGGAGCGGTGGCCGGAGGTCGCGGTGGACCGGGACCCGGTCGGCTGGGTGCGGGCCGCCGCGTACGAGTACGCGATGTCCCCCTGGCGCCGGCTGAACCGGGAGCACCGCCGCCCCGACCCGCCGCCCGAGGCGCCGGTCTCGCGGGCGCTGCTCGACGCGCTGCTGGCCCTGCCCCCCTCGTACCGCCGCACGCTGGTGCTGCACGACGGGGTGGGTCTCGGGCTGCCGGAGACCGCGGCGGAGACCGAGGCGAGCACCCGGGCGGCGGCCGGCCGGCTGGTGACCGCGCGGGCGGCCGTCGCCGAGCGGCTGCCCGAGATCGCGGAGCCGGACTCACCGGCCGAGCAGTCCGCGCTGATCCACGAGCGGCTGGGCACGCTCGCCCGCAGCCGCTCCGCCTCCTCGTTGCCGGTGCCGGAGCTGATCCGTACCGGCAGCGAACGCAAGGCCCAGCTGTGGGCCCGGACGGCCGTCGCGTTCACCGTGCTGATCGTCGGGCTCACGCTGATCACTCTGGCGACGGCTCCCCGGAAGTACGAGACGCCACCGGCGCCCGCCCAGAAGGTCGGCGGGGTGCCGCCGGTCGGGGGCCCGCAGAAGCTGACGCCGCAGGACGTCGAGCTGCGGAAGAAGCTCGGCGACGAGCTGTTCCACGGCCCGGCCCGGCTGGTGCCCGAGGCCGGCTGAACCGGTCCGGCGCGCACGACGACGCGGGCCCGTCCCCCCGGTGAGGGGGACGGGCCCGCGTCGTACGTACGGTGACACCCTGCCGCGCGAGCGCGGCGGCGGCGTCAGGCGCCGAGGATCTCGCGCGCCAGCTTGGCGGTCTCGGTCGGCGTCTTGCCGACCTTCACGCCGGCGGCCTCAAGGGCCTCCTTCTTGGCCTGCGCGGTGCCGGAGGAGCCGGAGACGATGGCGCCGGCGTGGCCCATGGTCTTGCCCTCGGGGGCGGTGAAGCCCGCGACGTAACCGACGACCGGCTTGGTCACGTTGGCCTTGATGAAGTCGGCCGCACGCTCCTCGGCGTCGCCGCCGATCTCGCCGATCATGACGATCAGGTCGGTCTCGGGGTCCGCCTCGAACGCCGCGAGGGCGTCGATGTGCGTCGTACCGATGACCGGGTCGCCACCGATGCCGACGGCGGACGAGAAGCCGATGTCGCGGAGCTCGTACATCATCTGGTAGGTCAGCGTGCCGGACTTGGACACGAGACCGATGCGGCCGGGCTTGGTGATGTCGCCCGGGATGATGCCGGCGTTGGACTGGCCGGGGGTGATCAGGCCGGGGCAGTTCGGGCCGATGATCCGGGTCTTGTTGCCCTTCGAGCCGGCGTACGCCCAGAAGGCGGCCGAGTCGTGGACGGCGATGCCCTCGGTGATCACGACGGCGAGCGGGATCTCGGCGTCGATCGCCTCGACGACGGCGGCCTTCGAGAAGGCCGGCGGCACGAAGAGGACGGACACGTTCGCGCCGGTCTTCTCCATCGCCTCGGCGACGGAGCCGAACACGGGCACCTCGGTGCCGTCGAAGTCGACGGTCGTGCCGGCCTTGCGCGGGTTGACGCCGCCGACGATGTTGGTGCCATCGGCGAGCATGAGCTTGGTGTGCTTCATGCCCGTGGCGCCGGTCATCCCCTGGACGATGACCTTGCTGTCCTTGGTGAGGAAGATAGCCATGGTGGTCTGAGTCCCTCTTCCTTACTTCGCAGCCGCGGCGAGCTCGGCGGCCTTGTCGGCCGCGCCGTCCATGGTGTCCACGCGCTGGACCAGCGGGTGGTTGGCGTCGGAGAGGATCTTGCGACCCAGCTCCGCGTTGTTGCCGTCGAGACGCACGACGAGGGGCTTGGAGACGTCCTCGCCCTTCGACTTGAGCAGCTCCAGGGCCTGGACGATGCCGTTGGCGACCTCGTCGCAGGCGGTGATGCCACCGAAGACGTTGACGAAGACGGACTTGACGTCCGGGTCGCCGAGGATGATCTCCAGGCCGTTCGCCATGACCTCGGCGGAGGCACCGCCACCGATGTCGAGGAAGTTGGCGGGCTTCACGTTGCCGTGCTTCTCACCGGCGTACGCGACGACGTCCAGGGTCGACATGACCAGTCCGGCACCGTTGCCGATGATGCCGACCTCGCCGTCGAGCTTGACGTAGTTGAGGTTCTTGGCCTTGGCGGCGGCCTCGAGCGGGTTGGCCGCGGCCTTGTCCTCGAGGGCCTCGTGCTCCGGCTGGCGGAAGTCGGCGTTCTCGTCGAGCGAGACCTTGCCGTCCAGGGCCAGGATGCGGCCGTCCTTGGTCTTCACCAGCGGGTTGACCTCGACGAGGAGCGCGTCCTCGGCGACGAAGGTGTCCCACAGGGTGACCAGGGCCTCGGCGACGCCCTCGGCCACGTCGGCCGGGAACTTCGCCTGGGCCACGATCTCGCGGGCCTTGGCGATGTCGACGCCGTCGACGGCGTTGACCGGGACCTTCGCGAGGGCCTCGGGGGTCTTCTCCGCGACCTCCTCGATGTCCATGCCACCCTGCACCGAGGCCATGGCCAGGAAGGTGCGGTTGGTGCGGTCGAGCAGGTACGAGACGTAGTACTCCGCCTCGATCTCCGGCGACAGCTCGGCGATCATCACCTTGTGGACCGTGTGGCCCTTGATGTCCATGCCGAGGATGTCGGTCGCGCGGGCGACCGCCTCGTCGGCGTTCGCCGCCAGCTTGACGCCGCCGGCCTTGCCGCGGCCGCCGACCTTCACCTGCGCCTTGACGACCGACTTGCCGCCCAGCCGCTCGGTCGCCTCGCGGGCTGCCTCAGGCGTGTCGATGACTTCACCGGCCAGCACCGGTACACCGTGCTTGGCGAAGAGGTCCCTCGCCTGGTACTCGAACAGGTCCACGCGCGTCCGTCCCTTATCAATGGTCTCGCGGTTGGTTTTCTGCGTGGGCGTGCCGCGAGGGGCAACGTGACTGCGGTGTCACTAGGAAGGCGCACACGGTGACCGGATACGCGGCATGTCCATCTCGCAGGTTATCCCCGCGCCCCGCGTGGCCCTAAATCGCAGATCGCACCCGGGCGGTGATTACGGTCACAGAATCCCCCTGGTGGAGGCGTTCTCGGGGTCCGGTATGGGCAGCGGGCGCTTCTCGATCGCGGCGGCCATGACGTCCGGGAAGAGGTCCGGCGTACAGGCGAAGGCGGGGGCGCCGAGGGCGGACAGGGCCGCCGCGTGGTCGCGGTCGTAGGCGGGGGCGCCCTCGTCGGAGAGTGCGAGCAACGTCACGAACTGGACCCCCGACGCCTTCATCGCGGCCACCCGCTTCAGCATCTCGTTGCGGATGCCGCCCTCGTACAGGTCGCTGATGAGCACGACGACGGTGTCGGCCGGCCGGGTGATCCGGGACTGGCAGTAGGCCAGGGCGCGGTTGATGTCGGTGCCGCCGCCGAGCTGGGTGCCGAACAGGACGTCAACGGGGTCGTCCAGCTGGTCGGTGAGGTCGACCACCGCCGTGTCGAAGACGACGAGCCGGGTGCGCAGGGCGCGCATCGAGGCGAGCACCGCGCCGAACACCGACGCGTAGACAACGGAGGCGGCCATCGAGCCCGACTGGTCGATGCAGAGGATGACGTCCTTCTTCACGGACTGGGCGGCCCGCCCGTAGCCGATGAGCCGTTCGGGGACGACCGTGCCCGCGCCGTCCCGGCCGGGCAGCTCCAGGTAGTTCTTGAGGTTCGCCCGGATGGTGCGGTCCCAGTCGATGTCGTGGTGGCGGGGGCGGGTGATCTTCGCCGACCGGTCGAGCGCTCCGGTGAGCGTGGCCCGGGTGCGGGTGGTGAGCCGCTTCTCCAGCTGCTCGACCACCTTGCGGACCACGGCCCGGGCGGTCTCCTTCGTCGTCTCGGGCATGGCCTTGTTGAGCGAGAGCAGGGTGCCGACCAGGTGCACGTCGGCCTCAACGGCCTCCAGCATCTCCGGTTCGAGCAGGAGGGCGGAGAGGCCGAGGCGGTCGATCGCGTCGCGCTGCATGACCTGGACGACGGAGCTGGGGAAGTACGTCCGGATGTCACCGAGCCAGCGGGCCACCGAGGGCGCGGAGGCGCCGAGCCCGGCCGAGCGCCCGCCGCCGCTCCGGCCGCCGGGCCGTCCGCCGCTCCCGTAGAGCGCGGTGAGCGCCTGGTCCATCGAGGCGTCGCGCCCGGTGAGAACGCGGCCGGTGCTCTCCTCGCTGTCGGCGCCCAGCACCAGGCGCCAGCGGCGCAGCCGCTCGTCGTGGGCGTTGTCGTCCGTGGTCATGCCGTCTCCCCGAGTGGTGTGCGGTCGTGGTGGGCGGGAGCCGTGGGCGCCGGGCCCTCGTCCAGGCCGAGGAGCAGGCGCAGGACCGGGACCACCGCGTCCGCGCGGGCCGCGTCCAGGACCGGCCCGAAGCCCGGGGCCGTCGCGCCCGCCCCCGAGGGGGAGCCGGCCCCCGTCGCCCCGGCGGGGGCCGGGCCGCGCCGGACGAGGTCGCCCAGGGTGCGCCGGACGCCCGGTTCGTACGCGGAGAACGTGCGCCGCAGCAGGGGCAGCACGTCGGTGAACGTGTCGGCGGGGACCCCGGTGAGCCAGGAGTCGACCAGGGCGAGCAGCCGTTCGTCGTGGACGAGGAGCATGCCGCCGCCCGCCGCCCCGCCGACGAAGCCCTCGATCCAGGCGGCGGCGTCGGCCGGCGGGGTGCCCGGGGAGAGGGCGAGGCCCATCAGCCGGGCGGCGGCGTCCTCGTCGAGGTGGCCGTCGTCCAGGAGCAGCCGGGCGGCCCGGCCCCGGATGACGCCCGCGACCGTGTCCCGGACGGTCAGCTTGTGCAGCACCGCGCGCCAGCGCTCGCGCAGCCCGTCCGCGCTCGAAGGGACGGCGCCGGCGAGGAGCCCGATCGCGGTGTGGACGCCGTCCACCTGGCGGCGCAGTGCTTCGGCGCCCTCGGCGTCGAGCCCGGTGCAGGCGGGGGGCAGGCCGACGCAGATCCGCTCCGCGAGGCCGGCCGCGACCTCGCCGAGCGCCGTGGTGTCCGTGGCGCGGACGTCCCCGTAGCGCAGGGTGCGGGCCAGGGCCGGGAGGGCGTCCGCGAGGTGGCCGACGTCGGCGTCGAGCGCGGCACGGTCGGCGAGGGCCCGCATCACGACCGGCAGGGCGTCCGGCAGGTCGGCGAGCAGGCAGCGCTCGGCCAGCGCGGTGATCTCGGCGAGCGCGGTCGCGGCCAGGGCGTCCGACTCGGCGCGGGCGGTGGCGGCGAAGAGCACGGTGGTGCCCCAGACGCCCGCCTCGGCGACGCGCACGTACAGCTCGGGCTCCCAGCGCAGCCGCCAGCTCTCCCGGAAGGTGCCGGTGCTCCCCCGGCCGGCAGCCGGTTCGCCCCAGCCGATGCCGAGGAGGCGGAGCCGGTGCAGCAGGCGGCCGCGGGAGGCGTCGGTGTCCTTGCGGAGGTCGAGCTCGATCTCCCGCTCGTCGGCCTCCGGCTTGAGCCGCAGGGTGCGCTGCTGCCGGGTCAGGTCGCGCTGGAGGGGGACGGCGGGGGCGGTGTCGGGGACCTCGCCGAGCGTGGTGCCGACGACGAGGCGGTCATGGACGAGCGCGAGCGGCACGTCGGAGCCCTCGCACATGACGGCCCGGATCGCGTCGGTCGTCTCGCTCAGCCCGGCGAGCGGCCGGCCGCGCATCGCGGCGAGCGTCTCGGCGAGCCGGACGGCCTCGATGGCGTGGGCGGACGAGACGAAACGGTCCTCGTCGCGCAGGAGTCCGGCGACCTTCGTCATCCAGCGCTCGATCGGGCGGTCCGGGGCGGCGAAGAGGTGCTCGTACCAGCCGGGCGACTCGATGCCCGCGCCGTATCCGCTGTGCCGGGCCAGTCTGCGGTGGGTCCAGGGCACCCAGGTCAGTTCGGCCTTGGCCTTGGGCAGGCCCTTGAGCAGGGCCCGGTCGGCGGTGAGCGTCGTCCGCGTACGCAGGGCGGGGACGTGCCAGGCGCCGCAGACCACGGCGATGTCGTCGCCGAACTCCTTCTTCGCCGTGCGGAGCTGGATACGCATGTACGCCTCGCGCACGGCGTCCCGGGGGTGCCCGCCGTCCCCGTACGCCTCACGGAGCGCGGTCATCGCCTCGCCGAGCGCGGCGAACGCGGCGAGCGGTCCGGCCGCCTCGCCGCTGCCGGGCACGCGGTGCTCGACCACGTCCTCCCACCAGCGCTCGGGGTCGTCGTACCCGGCGGTCTCGGCGAGCACCCGGATCGGGTCGACGGGGACGGGCTCTTCCCCGGCGGTGTCGTCCCGGTCCGTCTCCGCGTCGGCCTCCATGGCCAGCGAGTGGGCGGCGGGCAGGTCGATGAAGCGGACCGGCAGGTCCCGGGCCAGGGCCCAGCGGATGGCGACCCACTCGGGGGAGAACTCGGCGAACGGCCAGAACGCCGCCCGGCCGGGGTCGTCCACCGCGTGGGCGAGCAGGGCGACCGGGGGCCGCATCTCCTCGTCGGCCGCGAGCGGCAGCAGCGCGTCGCCCTCGGGCGGGCCCTCGATGAGGACCGCGCGCGGGTTCGCCGTGTCGAGGGCGGCGCGGACGGCGCGGGCCGAGCCGGGACCGTGGTGCCGCACCCCCAGCAGCAGCGGCCCCGGTCCACGGGTGGCGGTCATGCGGACGCCTCCCGGCAGGCGCGGTAGAAGTCCTTCCAGCCGTCCCGCTCGCGCACCACGGTCTCCAGGTACTCCTGCCAGATCACCCGGTCCGCCGCCGGGTCGCGGACGACGGCGCCGAGGATGCCGGCCGCGACGTCGCCGGGGCGGAGCACACCGTCCCCGAAGTGGGCGGCGAGCGCGAGGCCGTTGGTGACGACGGAGATGGCCTCGGCCGTGGACAGCGTGCCCGAGGGGGACTTGAGCTTGGTGCGGCCGTCGGTGGTGACCCCGTCGCGCAGTTCGCGGAAGACCGTGACGACGCGGCGGATCTCGGCGAGGCCGTCGGGCGCGGGCGGCAGGTCGAGCGAGCGGCCGACCTGGTCGACGCGGCGGGAGACGATGTCGACCTCCGCCTCCGGGGTCGCGGGCAGCGGCAGGACCACGGTGTTGAACCGGCGGCGCAGCGCGCTGGACAGCTCGTTGACGCCCCGGTCGCGGTCGTTGGCGGTCGCGATGACGTTGAACCCGCGCACCGCCTGGACCTCTTGGCCCAGCTCGGGCACGGGCAGGGTCTTCTCGGAGAGGATCGTGATCAGCGAGTCCTGCACATCGGCGGGGATGCGGGTCAGTTCCTCGATGCGGGCGGTCATGCCCTGGGCCATGGCGCGCATCAGCGGGCTGGGCACGAGCGCCTCGCGGCTGGGGCCGTTGGCGAGCAGCTGCGCGTAGTTCCACCCGTAGCGGACGGCTTCCTCCGGGGTGCCCGCCGTGCCCTGGACGAGCAGCGTCGAGTCACCGCTGACGGCGGCGGCCAGGTGCTCGGAGACCCAGGTCTTCGCCGTGCCGGGGACGCCGAGGAGCAGCAGCGCCCGGTCGGTGGCGAGCGTGGTGACGGCGACCTCGACGAGGCGGCGCGGTCCCACGTACTTGGGCGTGATGACGGTGCCGTCGGGCAGGGTGCCGCCCAGCAGGTACGTCGCGACGGCCCAGGGCGACAGGCGCCAACGCTCGGGCCTGGGGCGGTCGTCGGCTGCCGCGAGCGCCTTCAGCTCGTCGGCGAAGGAGTCCTCGGCATGCGGGCGCAGAACCTCGTCTGTGCTCGCCTGGGTGGTTTCGGACACGGTCATGGATCCCCCTCCGGATCGGTCGCCAAGTCGGTCGGCCGGATGTGGTTCCACCGTGCACCATGGCACTGACAATCGGCCTTCGCGCAGGTCAGGGCCATTGTCAGTGGGGCCGCCTAACGTCGTTGGCATGCTGCTGACTGACGGGGGAGAACCCTTGGGCGCCGCTGCCTCGGCCGCGCGCTGGACGGTGGAGCAGGTGCTGGCCCTGGCTCCTGACGACGCCTCACGCAAGGCGGGGAACAAGCTCGGTGCGGCCGGCTCCTGGTCGGACACCGGGTGGGATGCGACGGGCGGGGTGTGGGGGCTGTGCAAGGGCAGTGGGAGCAAGCCGTACCGGACGGTGGTCGACACCACCGGCCCGGCGTACAAGTGCAGTTGCCCCAGCCGGAAGTTCCCGTGCAAGCACGCGCTGGGGCTGCTCCTGCTCCGCGCCGCCGACGACGCTGCGGTGCCCGCCGGGTCGCCGCCCGACTGGGCCGAGGAGTGGCTGACCGGCCGCCGCGCCCGCGAGGAGGCGAAGGCGCGGCCCGCCGGGGGTGAGGGCCCGGCGGGCCCCGCCGATCCGGAGGCCGCGCGCAGGCGGGCGGAGAGGCGCGCCGAGCGGATCGGGGGCGGTGCGCGGGAGTTGGAGCAGCGCCTCACCGACCTGCTGCGCGGTGGTCTCGCGGCGGCCGAGCAGGCGGGGTACGGGCTGTGGGAGGAGACGGCGGCCCGCATGGTCGACGCGCAGGCGCCCGGTCTCGCGGGCCGGGTGCGGGAGCTGGGCGCCGTCCCGGCGTCCGGTCCGGGCTGGCCGGTGCGGCTCCTGGAGGAGTGCGCGCTGCTGCACCTGCTGGACTCGGCGTGGCTGGGCCGCGACCGGCTGCCGCCCGCGCTCGCGGCCACGGTCCGTACGCGGGTGGGGCTGCCGGCCTCCCCGGAGGGCCCCCCGGTCCGCGACCGCTGGCTGGTCCTCGCCCAGTACGACACCCCCGAGGGCAAGATCGTCACCCGCCGCATCTGGCTGTACGGCGAGGAGTCGGGGCGCACGGCGCTGCTGCTGTCCTTCGGGGCGGCCGGCCGCTCCCCCGCCCAGGCCCTGCCCGTGGGCGTCACCGTCGACGCCGGGCTGACCCCCCATCCGGGCTCCGGGCAGCTCCGCGCCGAGCTGGGCGAACGCTTCGGCGTGCCCGAGCCCGCCGTCACGCCTCCGCCGGGTGCCTCGGTCACCGAGGCGATCGCCGCGTACGGGCGGGCCCTGGCCGACGACCCGTGGGCGGAGTCCTGGCCGGTGACCTTGCGCGATGTCATACCGGTGCCGTCCCCGGACGGCTGGCAACTGGTGGACGCGGAGGGCCGGGAGGCCCTGCCGGTGGCCGCTGCCGCCCTGAACCGCCCGTCGCTGTGGAAGCTCGTCGCGGTCTCGGGCGGGGCCCCGCTCACGGTCTTCGGCGAGTGCGGCCACCGGGGCTTCGACCCGCTGGCGGCGTGGGCCGCGGGCGGGACAGGCACTCCCGTCGAGACCGTCACGCTCATCTGACTCCGTAGTCCGGCTCCCGAGGAGGGGCGATGTCCCGTACGACCGCACCAGCCGCCACCCCGACACCGGCCGCACCGGCGGCCTCCGCACCTGCGGCCTCCGTGCCGTGGGAGGAGCTGGTCACCTCGGCCCTGCTCGGCACGGACCGCCGGCCGCCCGAGGGTGCGTCCGGCACCGGCCCGGACGGCGCGGCCGCCGCGCTGCTCGACGCCGCTGCGCTGCACACCGTGCGGCGCCGGGCGGGGCTGCTGCCCGCCGCCGCGTCCCCGCGCCCCGCCGTGGCGCCCGACGACCCCCGGCCGCCGCTGCCGGAAGCCGCCCGGGGCCGGCTGGCCCAGCTGCTGGCCGACCGGACGGCGGGCTCCGGCGGCAGGCGGGGCGCGGCCCCGGACCTGACGGAGCTGATCCCGCAGTGGCTGGCCGCCGCCAATCTGCACGGGTACCGGGCGCCGGACTCCGCCCTGCCCGCGCTGCTGGACGCGGCCAGGGCCCGCACCGATCTGCGCCCGCAGACCCTGGAGTTCGCCGGGCCGCGCGGCCTGTGGCTGGCCGGGCTGAATCCGGAGTGGAAGTTCGCGCTGCGCGGCGCGTCCGGCAGTGCGCTGCTGCCCCCGCCGGACGACGCGGAGGCGGTGCGGCGGCTGTGGGAGGAGGGCCTGTTCGCGGAGCGGATCGCGTTGCTCGGGGCCGTACGGGCGCATGACGCGGAGGCGGCCCGCGCACTGCTGGCCACCACGTGGAAGACCGAACGCGCCGAGGACCGGCTGATGTTCGTGGACTCGCTGCGTACCGGGCTGTCCGCCGCGGACGAGGAGTTCCTGGAGCAGGCGCTCGCCGACCGCAGCCGCAATGTCCGGACGACGGCGGCCGAGTTGCTGTCCGCGCTGCCCGGTTCGGCGCTGGCCCGGCGGATGGCGGGCCGGGCGCTGTCCTGCGTGAGCCCGGGACTGACCGGCGACGAGCCGTTCGTCGCGGTGGAGGCGCCGCACGAGTGCGACGAGGCGATGCAGCGTGACGGGGTGGTGCCGCTCCCGCCGTCCGGCAGGGGCGAACGGTCCTGGTGGCTGGGTCAGTTGGTGGAGGCGACCCCGCTGTCGGTCTGGCCGGCGCGGTTCGGCGGGCGTGGCGCGGAGGAGATCGTGGAGCTGCCGGTGGCGGACGGCTGGGGCGAGGAGCTGCACGCGGCCTGGTGCCGGGCCGCCGTCCGGCAGCGCGATGCCGGGTGGGCGCGGGCGTTGCTGGGTCCGCCGTCGACGCCCCCGTCCAACGGCCCCGGTACGGCGTCGCTCGCCGAGCGGGCGAAGCTCCTGGCGGTGCTGCCCCCGGCGGAGCGGGCCGTCTGGGTGGGCGACTTCGTCGCCGCGCACGGCTTGTCGGAGGCGTTCCAGCTGCTGGGGGTCTGCCCGGTCCCGTGGGCGCCGCCGCTCGGCCGGGCCGTGGTCGACGCGCTCGACATCGCGAGGGACGCGGGCAGTTATCCGTGGAGCTTCAGCGGCGTCATGGGCCTGGCCGAGCGCTGCCTCGATCCGGCGGAGGCGGCCCGCCTGGAGGTCCTGACCACCACGCCCGCCGAACCGGCGGACGCCTCCCCCGGCGCGAACGGCTACTGGACGGAGGCGTTCCAACGCCTGGTCTCCACGCTGCGCCTACGCGCCACGATGGACAGCGAGCTCTCCGGGCCCCCGGTGCGGTGATCCCGCGCCCCGGTTCCGCCCACCCGGCGCCGGACCGCCGCCTCCCCGGCGACCCCGCCCCGCGCCGGCTCGGCCCGGGCGCGGACCGGCACGGGCCTCCCCGCGAGCGGGCGGAACGCCGATGAGCGCCCGGTGAGCACGGCACCCGGGGCATCGGCCGATCGCGCGCCCCGGGGCGTCCCGGGCCCCGGCCCGGCAGCCGCAACACGGCGCCCCGGACCCCCGGCGACGCCCGGTTACGCCTCCGCCGGGTGGCGGACGTTCGCGTTGACCCAGTCGACGATCGCGGTGGTCGTCGCGCCCGGGGTGAAGATCTCCGCGACGCCCTGGTCCTTCAGGGGGGCGATGTCCGCCTCCGGGATGATGCCGCCGCCGAAGACCTTGATGTCTGCCGCGTCGCGGTCCTTCAGGAGTTCGATCACCTTGGCGAAGAGCGTGTTGTGGGCGCCGGAGAGGATCGAGAGGCCGATCGCGTCGGCGTCCTCCTGGATCGCCGTGTCCACGATCTGCTCGGGCGTCTGGTGCAGGCCCGTGTAGATGACCTCCATACCCGCGTCGCGCAGCGCCCGCGCGATCACCTTCGCCCCGCGGTCATGGCCGTCGAGGCCCGGCTTGGCAACCACCACACGGATCGGACCGGTCACACCCATCACTGCCTCCACATGCGTCTCCCGTGCCTGAAGGGCCGGGGATGTGAACGAACGTTATCCACAGCATCCCGCAAGCCGCCGTTTCACGGTGAGCCGGGAGGGGGAAATCACACATGGGACATTGTTCACGGGCACCGGTTCCCGGGCCTGCGGCGGTTTCGCCGTGCGGGACCGACGCCCGGAGAGCCGCATCGGGTCGCCGTATCACCGCGCCGTCAGCCGCACGGCACGGTGGTACGGGTCCGTCCGCACGGGCCGCCTCCCACACGGCGCCCGCCCGGACCTCCGCCGGCGCGGCGCACGTCCGGAGCAGGAGGCCGACCATGAAGCCCCCCAGCCTGCCGTTCCCCGCCCCGCCGGCCGCACTGCTGAGAGCGACCGCCCTGGAACTCGTCGTGCTCGCCGGGCACGCCCTGCTGTATCCGACCGGGATCGCCGGTGAACGCCACCCGGGCCGGAATCCGGCCGGCGACGGCGCCGAGCCCGCCCGCGCGGACATCGCGCCCGCCGACCGGCCGCCTGTCGTGTTTCTTCACGGTTTCATCGACAACCGCTCCGTCTTCGTCCTGCTGCGCCGCTCCCTGGCCCGGCACGGCTGGACCCATCTGGAGTCGCTCAACTACTCCCCGCTGACCAGCGACATCCGTGCGGCCGCCGAGCTGCTGGACCGGCACATCGAGGACATCTGCGCCCGCACCGGCCACCCCCGGGTGGACATCGTGGGCCACAGCCTCGGCGGCCTCATCGCGCGCTACTACGTACAGCGGCTGGCCGGTGACCGCCGGGTGCGCACCCTCGTCACGCTGGGCACGCCGCACGCCGGGACCGCCGTCGCCCCGCTGGCCGGGGCGCTGCCCATCGTGCGGCAGATGCGCCGGGGTTCGGCCCCCGTCGAGGAGCTGCGGCTGCCCGCACCCGGCTGCCGCACCCGGTTCGTCAGCTTCTGGAGCGAACTCGACCGGGTGATCGTCCCCGCCGATGCGGCCTGCGTCGACCACCCGGACCTGGACGCGGTCAACGTACGCGTCACCGGCATCGGCCACCTCGCGCTGCCGGTGCACCCGGCCGTGGCGACTGCCGTGCGCCGGGCGCTGGACGAAGCGGAGCCCGTCCCGGAGGCCGGGACCGCCCCCGGGACCACCCCTTCCACCCCTGCCGCATAAATCGAACAGACTTCGAACCTAGAGCCAAGGCTCTGTGCTCTCGCCACCGAATGACGGCCGATTGCCCGCTTTCCCGAGCGCTTCGGAGCCGTCGAAGATTGTCGACGGCGGATACCGCCGGGTACAGTCGCCGCCAGTTCTCCCGGGGCACCCCACGGCCCCGGAACCTGGTCCTGCTGCCGAGGCGAGAGAGAAGTTGGTGAACGACCAGCACCCCCACGCCGGGTATGCCGGATACGACGGCTGCTCCACGGGCAGCTTCGAGACGGACCCGCTCTTCGGCTCCCTCCCCGGCACCGGCGTCGTCCACGACGGCGTCCATGACGCCTCGTACGACACCTCGCAGGGCTACGGCATTCCGTACACCGGTGGCGGGACCGGATACGGCGGCACGTACGGCACCACCCACTGGGACACGGGCGAGCACCACGGCTATCAGGCCCCGCAGCACCCGCAGTACGACGCCGCCCAGTACGACGGAACGCCGCAGTACGACACCGCCACCACCTGGCTGCCGACGGAGGGCTACGCCCCCGGCATCCCGTCCCAGGGCGGCGCCCCGGATTCCTCCGGCCAGTGGGACACCACCACCTGGACCGCCGCCGCGACCGCGTGGCCCTCCGACGACACGGGGACGTACGACACCGGCGTGTACGACGCCACCGCCTGGAACACCGGCGCCACGCCCGGGCACGAAGAGCAAAATGTGCAAAGCCCGGCCGCCTCGAACGAAGCCGAACAGGCCGACCCCTCGGAGTCGTACGAGACCTACGCGTCGTACGACGGGCACGGCTCCGACGACTACGACCCGTACGAGCCCCACCGCCGCGCCGACGACGCGCCGGTCGCCGCCGCCGAGCCGCACCCCGATCTCGCCCCCGCCGAGCCCCGCCGCGGCGGTGGCCGCAGCCGCAGGCGTTCCCCCGCGAAGCGTTCCGCGCTCCTCACCGTCGCCGTTCCCTCCGCCTGCGTGATGAGCGTGGCCGGGATCGCCGCCGCCTCGGTGAGCGGGATGAGCGGGGACGACACGAAGAAGGACGCCACCACCGCCATGGCCGCCGCCGACCCCGGCACGGTCAAGCCGGTCGCGGCCAACAACAAGCTGGACACCCAGCTCGCCAACCTCAGCGCCGACGCCGAGAACTTCGCGGACCGCGCCAGCCGCACCCAGGAACGCATCGACCTGAAGCAGCGGCAGGCCGCCGAGAAGAAGAGGCGCGACGCGGAGGCCGCCCGCAAGGAGGCCCTGCGCCCCAAGTTCGTGCTGCCGGTCAAGCAGCACGGTCTGAGCGCCTACTTCGGCCAGGCGGGCGTCAACTGGATGTCCGTGCACACGGGCATCGACTTCCCCGTCCAGTACGGGACCCCGGTGATGGCGGCGACCGACGGCACGGTCCGTACGCAGTACAACAGCGCCTACGGCAACATGGCCATCGTGACCATGGCCGACGGCACGGAGACCTGGTACTGCCACCTCAGCAGCACCCGTATCCGCTCGGGCCCGGTCAAGGCCGGCGACGTCATCGCGTACTCCGGGAACTCCGGGAACTCGACCGGCCCGCACATGCACTTCGAGGTGCGGCCGGGCGGCGGTGCGGCGATCGACCCGCTGCCGTGGTTGGGCAGCCACGGGGTCAACCCGACCTGAGCAGGACGGACGACGGCGGGGGGGGGGGGGGGGGGGGGGGGGGGGGGGGGGGGGGGGGGGGGGGGGGGGGGGGGGGGGGGGGGGGGGGGGGGGGGGGGGGGGGGGGGGGGGG
>NZ_JBMNDO010000053.1:0-52221 GCF_052542855.1 Streptomyces sp. SAS_281 | reverse complement strand
TTCCGATCTGCGCTCATGTTTCACGTGAAACATGAGCGCCGACGCATGGAACGGGAGCGAGAGCATCAGCTCTGTGCTTCCCACCACTTCTTCAGTTCCGCGACTGCCGCATCGTGCTCCAGCGGGCCGTTCTCCAGGCGCAGTTCCAGCAGGAAGGCGTACGCCTTACCGATGACCGGGCCCGGCCCCACGCCCAGGATCTGCATGATCTCGTTCCCGTCCAGATCCGGCCGGATCGAGTCCAGCTCCTCCTGGCTTTTCAGCTGGGCGATGCGCTCCTCAAGGCCGTCGTAGGTGCGCGAGAGAGCAGCAGCCTTGCGCTTGTTCCGCGTGGTGCAGTCCGACCGGGTCAGCTTGTGCAGCCGTTCCAGCAGCGGGCCGGCGTCCCGTACGTAGCGGCGCACCGCCGAGTCGGTCCACTCGCCGTCACCGTAGCCATGGAAGCGCAGGTGCAGCTCCACCAGCTTCGAGACCTCTTTGACCATCTCGTTGGAGTACTTCAGCGCCGTCATGCGCTTCTTGGTCATCTTGGCGCCCACCACCTCGTGGTGGTGGAAGGAGACCCGCCCGTCCTTCTCGAAGCGCCGTGTCCTCGGCTTGCCGATGTCATGGAGGAGGGCGGCAAGGCGCAGAACGAGGTCCGGCCCGTCCTCTTCCAGGCCGATCGCCTGCTCCAGGACGGTCAGGGAGTGCTCGTACACGTCCTTGTGCCGATGGTGCTCGTCACTCTCCAGCCGGAGTGCCGGCAGCTCGGGCAGGACGTGCTGGGCCAGCCCCGTTTCCACCAGGAGGGACAGCCCCTTCCGGGGATGCGCGGAGAGCAGAAGCTTGTTCAGCTCCTCCCGCACCCGCTCGGCGGAGACGATCTCGATCCGGCCTGCCATCTCCGTCATGGCGGCAACGACCTCGGGGGCCACGTCGAAGTCGAGCTGTGCGGCGAACCGTGCCGCCCGCAGCATGCGCAGCGGATCATCGGAGAACGACGCCTCGGGCGTTCCGGGTGTACGCAGGACCCGCTCAGCCAGGTCCTTCCGGCCGTCGTGGGGGTCGATGAAGTCCTTCTCGGGCAACGCGACGGCCATGGCGTTGACCGTGAAGTCGCGCCGCACGAGATCGTCCTCGATGGAGTCCCCGTAGGACACCTCCGGCTTGCGTGAGGTCCTGTCGTACGCCTCCGACCGGTACGTCGTGACCTCGATCTGATAGCCGTGCTTCTGCGCCCCCACCGTGCCGAAGGCGATCCCGACCTCCCATACGGAATCGGCCCACGGCCTGACGATCTTCAGCACGTCCTCGGGGCGGGCGTCGGTGGTGAAGTCCAGGTCGTTCCCGAGCCTGCCGAGAAGTGCGTCACGGACCGAGCCGCCGACCAGTGCGAGACTGAATCCGGCATCCTGGAATCGGCGGGCGAGATCGTCGGCGACCGGGGCGACCCGCAGCAGTTCGCTGACTGCGCGGTGCTGCACCTGGGTCAGGGCGCTGGGGTTGTCTTCGTTGGCATTCGGCACAACAGAAAAGGGTACGTGCACGGACCGGTCCGGGCGTCACCCATTTCCTCGGCCCTGCGAGACTCTCCCGATCATGCAGCACACTCCCCGGCACTTAGCCCCGACGCACCTCGTTACCATGCGGGGACGCAGCAACGGACGACGATCAACAGCAGTTGACGATGACGAGGGACGGATACGCGTGGCCGAGGCGGCAGACATCCAGGGGATGCATCCCTCTCCTGCCCGCCGGTGGCTGCGGCGCACAGCCGCCGTGCTCGCCGGGGCTCCGCTCGTCGCCGCCCTGCTGGCCGGAGCCTCCGCCCCGCAGGCCCGGGCCGACGCTCCGGCCAAGGCCCCGACGGGTTCCAGCACAGTGTCGGTGTCCCTGGACGAGATCACCCCCAGCGCCCCAGAGAAGGGGGACACGCTGCGGATCTCCGGAACCCTGACCAACAAGGGCAAGGAGACGGTCACCGACGCCCAGGTCGACCTGCGGGTCGGCCCCCGCCTCTTCAGCAGGACCGCCATCGACACGGCCGCTCGGCGTACGGGCTACCTGCCCGGTACCGACCCGTATCCGGTCGGGGGCAAGTACACGGTCGAGATCGACAAGCTGCGCTCAGGAATCAGCCAGGACTTCACCCTGTCCGTTCCCGTCAGCAAGCTGGGCCTCGGGGACGACGGGGTCTACCAGCTCGGCGTCTCGCTGTCGGGGCGCACCTCGCACACCATGTACGACCAGGTGCTCGGCATCAAGCGGACCTTCCTGCCCTGGCAGGACGGCGACCGCGACTCCAAGATCGGCATCAGCTACCTCTGGCCGCTGATCGCGTCCGCGCACCTCACGGCGGAGACCGGCTCGGACGAGCAGCAGACCCCGGTGTTCGCCGACGACGACCTCGCCGCGGAGATCGCACCGGGCGGCCGCCTCGAACAGATGGTCTCCCTGGGCAGTCGCCTGCCCGTGACCTGGGTCATCGATCCGGACCTGCTGGCCAGCGTCGACGCGATGACCAAGCCCTACCGGGTCAAGTCCGGTGACACCACGGTGGCCGGGACGAACCAGGACGTGGCAAAGAAGTGGCTGACCTCGCTGGAAACGGCCGTGTCCGACGGCAAGGTCGTGGCGCTGCCCTTCGGTGACCCGGACCTGGCGTCGATCGCCCACCGCGGCAAGAACGTCTCCGGCACCCTCAGCCACTTGCAGACCGCCAGCGAGGTCGCCGGGATGACGGTGGAGACGATCCTCCACCTGAAGCCGTCCACCGACTTCGCGTGGCCGGTCGACGGTGCGGTGGACCCCGCGATCGTGGACGTCGCCACCTCGGCCGGTGCCCACCACGTGATCGCCCGCAGCGACAGCCTCGACGAGGCCGGGAACCTGGTCTACACGCCTACCGCCGCCCGCCCGATCGGCGGTGGCACCACGGCGGTCGTCGCCGACGCGAGGCTCTCCACAGCCTTCCAGGGCGACATGGGCAACGCCGGGAGCTCCACGCTCGCCGTGCAGAAGTTCCTCGCCCTGACCCTCGCCCTGGCCGAGCAGGACACGGACAAGGACCGGTCCGTCGTCGTGGCACCCCAGCGCACACCGACGGTCGCCCAGGCTCAGTCGATGGCACGCGCCATCGACACACTGGACGACGACCGCTGGACGAAGTCCGAGGGCCTGGCTCAGGCGGCGGCGACCAAACCGGACTCCAAGGCCACCACCGACGTGCC
The DNA here is from genome assembly GCF_052542855.1 of Streptomyces sp. SAS_281. NCBI lineage: Bacteria > Bacillati > Actinomycetota > Actinomycetes > Kitasatosporales > Streptomycetaceae > Streptomyces > Streptomyces sp. SAS_281. The sequence continues at coordinate 49,009 of NZ_JBMNDO010000053.1, read as the reverse complement.
TCCGGCATCCCGGTACCCGAAGAAGCTGCGCCGCCAGGAGCTGCCCACGCAGGCGTTCCAGGACATCAAGGCCATCCAGTCCTCACTCGACAACTTCCAGGTCATCCTCACCCACCCCGAGCGGGTGGTGACCCCCTTCGGGAACGCCGTCAACCGGTCCATGTCGACGTCGTGGCGGGGTAGGCCACTGGAGGCCCAGCGATACCGGGACTCGGTCCGCACCTATCTTCAAGGGCTCGTAGGCGAGGTCCAGCTCGTCCCGAAGTCGGACATCACCCTCTCCGGCCGCAGCGCCACGATCCCCGTGACCGTGCAGAACAGGCTGCTGCAGGACGTCGATCACCTGGTGCTGCGGCTGAAGTCCGACAACGCGACCAGGCTCAAGCTGAACGACGGCGGCAGCATCGCGGAACAGCCCATCCAGATCGGCGCCGGGCACAGCCAGTCCGTGAAGTTCGACGCGGCGGCCAACATCAACGGCCAGGTCCAGATGACCGCGCAGCTCTACACGGAGGACGGGACTCCGTACGGTGAGGAGATGGCCTTCACCGTCAAGGTCTCCGAGATCACCCCGACGGTGCTTCTGGTCATCGCCGGCGGACTCCTGCTGCTGGTGCTGGCGGGCATCAGGATGTATGCACATCGCAAGCGCGCCAACGCGGGCGGCGCGGCGGGCGACGACGGCAGTGAACCCGAGCAGCCGAGTGACCCGACACCGGACACCGGTCCCGAAAGCGCGGAGCCATCGGGCACGGGTGAGAAAGTGGACCGTTGAGCGATGTCTGTCGTGGCCGGTCGGCCGGGGACGATGAGGTGGGGTTTCGATGAACGCGCCGTACGACGGTGACCGCGGTCAGGGTACGGGCGGGGCCGGGTACTCCGGCGGCCCTCCGGTGCCCCACGACCCGCAGCAGCAACCGGCGCCGGACCCGTATCTGCAGTCCGCGTACGACTACGACCCGTACCGGGCCCAGGACCTCTCCGCCCAGGACCCAGTGGACGAGGCGCTGTACGACCGCGCCGCGCACCCGCCGCCGCCTCCTGGCACCTACCAGCAGCCACAGCCGCTCTATCAGCAGCCTCCGGCACCTCAGTACGCCCCCGACCCCCGTATCTGGGCCCAGACGCCGCCGCCCGAGCCCTCCGGCCCCTCGCGCCACCTCCCGTACGGCGACCATGCCGCGACGACCCAGTTCGTGGGCGTGGACGACCTCGTCACCCAGGCTTCCGCGAACCGCGACGAGCCCGACGCCTTCGCCCACCTCTTCCGCGACCAGGAGGGGCCCGCGAACCCGGGCGCCTCTCCGGCACCGGCCCAGCCCGAGCCCGCCCCGGCACCGGCCAAGTCCGGCGGCCGCGCCTCCAGCCTCCTGAAGTCCAGCGCGGTCATGGCGGCCGGCACGCTCGTCTCGCGGCTCACCGGCTTCGTCCGCAGCCTCGTGATCACCGCGGCGCTCGGCGCGGCCCTGCTCGGCGACAGCTTCACCATCGCCTACACCCTGCCCACGATGATCTACATCCTCACCGTGGGCGGCGGCCTCAACTCCGTCTTCGTCCCCCAGCTCGTCCGCTCGATGAAGGACGACGAGGACGGCGGCGAGGCATACGCCAACCGACTGCTGACCCTGGTGATGGTCGCACTCGGCCTCATCGTCGCCGTGGTGGTCTTCGCGGCCCCCTGGCTGATCCGGCTGATGTCCTCGACGATCGCGGACGACCCGGCGGCCAACAACGTCGCTGTCACCTTCGCCCGATACTGCCTGCCCACCATCTTCTTCATGGGTGTGCACGTCGTGATGGGCCAGATCCTCAACGCCCGTGGGAAGTTCGGCGCGATGATGTGGACCCCGGTCCTGAACAACATCGTCATGATCTTCACCTTCGGGATGTTCATCTGGGTCTACGGAACGTCCCACGAGTCCCACATGGGCGTGCAGACGATCCCGCCGGAGGGCGTGCGGCTGCTCGGCATCGGCACCCTGCTCGGTCTGGTCGTGCAGGCGCTGGCCATGGTCCCGTACCTGCGCGAGGCCGGCTTCCGCTTCCGCCCGCGGTTCGACTGGAAGGGCCACGGGCTGGGCAAGACGATAAAGCTCGCGAAGTGGACGGTGCTGTTCGTCTTCGCCAACCAGGCCGGTGTGCTGGTCGTCACCCAGCTCGCGACCTCGGCCGGCAAGGCATCCGGAACAGACGGCGCGGGCTTCCTCGCCTACTCCAATGCCCAGCTGATCTGGGGCATGCCGCAGGCGATCATCACCGTCTCGGTCATGGCCGCCCTGCTGCCCCGGATCTCCCGGGCCGCCCACGACAACGACCCCGGCGCCGTCCGCGACGACATCTCGCAGGGACTCCGCAACTCCGCCGTGGCCATCGTCCCGGTCGCCTTCGCGTTCCTCGCCCTGGGCGTGCCGATGTGCACCCTGCTCTACTCGTCCAGCGGCCCCGAGGCCGCCCGCTCCATGGGCTTCATCCTGATGGCCTTCGGCCTCGGCCTGATCCCCTACTCCGTGCAGTACGTGGTGCTGCGCGGGTTCTACGCGTACGAGGACACCCGCACGCCCTTCTACAACACCGTCATCGTCGCCCTGGTCAACGCGGCCGCCTCCGCTCTCTGCTACGTCGTGCTGCCCGCCCAGTGGGCCGTGGTCGGCATGGCCGCCTCGTACGGCCTGGCCTACGCCGTCGGCGTCGGGATCGCCTGGCGCCGGCTGCGCAACCGCCTCGGCGGCGACCTGGACGGCGCGCAGGTGGTCCGGACCTACGCCAGGCTGTGCCTCGCCGCACTGCCCGCCACCGTGGTCGGCGGCGCCGTGGGCTTCGGCCTCCTGCGGGTACTCGGGGAAGGTGCCCTCGGCGCGCTCGCCGCTCTGGTCTGCGGCGGTGCCCTGCTGCTGGGAGTGTTCTTCGTCGCGGCGAGGAGAATGCGGATCGAGGAGATCAACGGCATGGTCGGCATGGTCAGAGGGCGGCTCGGCCGCTGAGGCCGACCGGCCCGCACAACCATCGCCGGTCTCCGCGTGTCGTGCATAGCGCCGGAGTGTGGGCACAATTGGCGTGACTGTGCAGAGCAGAGCTGGCTGGCATCGCGCAACGGATGGGGAGGCAGGAACGACGGTGGCGGAACGTAGCACGGCTGCCGTCGACGTGGCCGACAACAGCGGGAACGAGCCGCTGGCCGCCAAGGCGGACGAGGCCACGACCGACGGCACGGCAGAAGCGCAGGACGCGGCGGACACGGGCTCCCAGGAGGAGAACGACGAGAAGGCCGCATCGAAGACCTTCCCGGCCGCCCCGGATCTGCACAGCGGTCACAAGCTGGCCGGCCGGTACCGGCTGGAGGAATGCGTCACCCGTCTGGACGGGTTCAGCAGCTGGCGTGCCGTCGACGAGAAGCTGCGCCGCGCGGTGGGGGTCCACCTCCTGCCCGCGGACCACCCGCGGGCTCGCTCGGTCCTGGCCGCCGCCCGGTCCTCCGCGTTGCTGGGCGACCCGCGCTTCGTGCAGGTCCTCGACGCCGTCGAGGAGGACGAACTCGTCTACGTCGTCCACGAGTGGCTTCCCGACGCCACCGAGCTCACAGCGCTGCTGAGCACGGGCCCGATGGACGCCCACGACGCGTACCAGCTCGTCAGCCAGATCTCCCAGGCCATGGCGGCCGCGCACCGGGAGGGGCTGGCCCACCTGAGGCTCACGCCGGGGGCCGTGCTGCGCAGCTCGTCCGGCCAGTACCGCATCCGGGGCCTCGCGGTGAACGCCGCCCTGCGGGGCATCACGTCCGACGGCCCCCAGCGCGCCGACACGGAGGCGATCGGGGCCCTGCTGTACGCCGCGCTGACTCAGCGCTGGCCGTACGAGAGCGATGCGTACGGGCTCACCGGACTGCCCAAGGGGATGGGGCTGCTTCCTCCCGACCAGGTACGGGCCGGAGTCCACCGGGGCCTCTCCGAGATCGCCATGCGGGCTCTCGCCAACGACGGCGCCACTGCGTCCCGCCAGGAGCAGCCGTGCACCACGCCCGACGAGCTCGCCAAGGCCGTGGCGGCCATGCCCCGCATCCCCCCGCCCGAGCCCGTCTTCACCGCCCCGCCCGAGTACCAGCGGACCACCTACCAGCAGGGCACCTACGGAAGGCCGGCGGCGGCCGGTCCCGCCGTCACCCAGCCCGTCGTACCGGTGCCTCCCGCGCCGTTGCAGAGCCGCACCGGCAAGGCCCTGAAGTGGGCGGTGTCCGCTCTGCTGATCGCCGCCCTGGGCCTGGGCAGCTGGCAGCTCGCGGAAACGCTGCTGGACCGCGACAACAAGTCGAGTGACCCGGGGACCACTCGGACCAGCCCGGACGGCGAGAAGAGGGGTCCCAAGCAGACGACGCCGAGAGTCCTGCCCGTCCACACGGCCAGCGAGTTCTATCCGGACGGATCGCCGCAGGACACCGACGGTGTCGAGAGCACCTACGACAAGGACAGAACGTCGTTCTGGCGCACCAAGACCTACTACGACGGCCCTGTGCTGGCTCCGTTCAAGAAGGGGGTCGGCATCATTTACGATCTCGGGTCGCCCCAGAACGTTTCAGGCGCTTCAATCGCTCTCCGGTACGGAGGCGATCACACCGCAATCTCACTGTATGCGGTGGATTCCATGGCCCCCGTGGAATCCATCAGCTCGCTGAAGAAGATAGCCACTTCGGAAACATCGAGCACCCTCGCGAAGCCGCGAGCAGAGAGCCCCGTAAAATCACGTTATGTGCTTCTCTGGTTGACTGCCGTACCGCACGCCGATGGCGATCAGTACAGCGGGGCCGGGTACAAACAGGGAATAACCGATGTCTCATTCCTAGGCACCTCGCCGCAGTGATGGCGCATCCGCCGGGCGGGGACGAACCCTCAACTCATCCCGCCCGGCGGGGCCCCACCACTTCCAGCGAATGCTCGTACACCTTCGCAAGGTTGTGCTTGATCTTGGAAAAGTCCTTCGCGTGGCGTCGAATATAATCCGCCTGGAGTTTGGTCTCCACGGACAGCAGGACCGTGGGAACGCGTGACTCCCTCTTGCATCGCACATCATGTGTCGCGGTTGATATTTCAGTAGCACTGACTTCACTCACCTGCCACCGAGGGTCGTTATTCGACCCCCAAATATTCGCATAATTGTATCCCAAACCCTTCATGCAGGTGCTCCAACGAGCCATCGCGTCGACGACACCGGGATCACGGCTGGCATCGAGAAAAGATTGAGAATGGTACTTCAGCAGTTCCTTCCATTTTGAATCTTCTTTCCTTTCCCCAAAAATGTCCGCCTGCGCCCGCCCCAAGCACCCTTTCTTGGATGAGGTGCTTTCACGGCTCACGTCCTCGTCAGGCGCCACACCCATGTACGCCTCGACAGCTCTGGCATCCGGTTTGAATTCCTTCTCGAGGTTTTTCTGTTCCCGAGAATCCGAGTCGGGCCCGGACGGTGGATGGTAACCCCATTTACGCACTTCAGGTCCCTCGATGACGCCGTATCGGCGGGCGTTCATGGGAGATGAAGCCATTTCACTTGTTTCGTTCTGCACCGGCTTAGACCACTTGAAGCCGCGTTCCTTCATGCACGAGTAAGCCAGTTCCTGAACTGCCAGGTCATTCACTTGGGCTTGCTCAGGTGATTCCACATATGCGTCCATGGGAAGCTTGATGTCGGATCCTCGCACTACGACGCCTACCGAGGGGGCAGATTCTTTTCGTTTGCCAGGATCTGAGTGCAGATCAGACGGCACAGCGGCCGAAGAGCAACCGACCGCAAGGAGGCCGACCATCGGGAGTGTGCAAAAAAATGATCGTCGAGGATTCATAACCTTCACAAACGGAAGGGCGCCCCGCCTTTACAGGAAGGGCGCCGCGGCGGTGGAAACTAGCCGTAAATCGATCCACAAGTAACATTGAACCGGTGAGAGTTCATGTTGTCGTTTGCGACCCTGCCATTACTCAAGCCCACACTCCTGAAAAAGACAATGCCGTGCGGCTTGATCGTGAAACACGGACCTGCGTAATTGGAGTTGTAATAAATGGCCACACGGCTGTCCGGGTCCCAGTTGGTTGCCCCACTGACATTGGTAAGCACTCCATCACCCTTATAGAGGGCCGTGCTTGTCCCGGTGTAGGTGATGTTGGCCCATGAACTCCGGGAGTAGAGGTCGATTCTCGACTTCCCGTTGAGATACTGCCCACCGTTCTCGAACAGGCATATCTTGTCGTACGCATACTCAGCAGTGCACTCGGGAGCCGCCGAGGCCGACGGAGCTGCGATAAATCCGGCAGCTCCTGCCACAGCGGCGACCGTAACTACCGAGGAAATCAACCTCTTCACGAGAAACCCTTCATGTGGACGCAAAGTGGAGCCATGAAAATTTCATGATCCACATCGCTGTGTCAAGATGTCAATATCATTAAATTTCCGGCAATAAGACTTCAAGGTTCAGCGATTTGGGTCGTGCCCTGCGGCCTGCTACGTCAGCTGTAGTTCCGGTTCGACCACGAGCAGGCTTACCAGGAGACCGCCTGCCTGGTCGTCGGTGGACTCGGCGGTCAGGACATGGTGCTGGTGGCGGGAGACGCGAAGTGGTCCACGGACTGTATGAGTGCGGCAGTACTCCGGCGCGCTCGGCGGCGCAGTTCTCCTCGTCAGGCGGCCTTGCATCCGGCAGCAGCCACCGGGACGAACCCGGTGTTCATCGACAGGCCCGGTAGTCCCTGATGAGTGGGCAGCGGACAAGGAACGCTGCGAGACGGTCGAGGTGCAGGAGAAGATCGGACGTGCTGACCTCAGCGATGGAGGTTCAGCGCGATCTCGTACTCCGCGCTCGTCGAGGTCCTGCGCGCCTGGTGACCCCTGGCACAGGCGGCAAAGCCGAGTGCACCTCAGTCGACCGGGTCTTGGTCACCGTGCTCCACCTACGAAAGCCCGTGCCGATGCACCTCTTGGGCCAGCTCTTCGATGCCACCGCCATGACCACCAGCCGCAGAGCGAAGGACGTCCACCAGCTGACATCGCGTGGCACCTTGAGCCCACCAAATCGAGACCAGACCAACGTGTTGGTTACCGGAAGGCTGTTGGAACGCTTCCGGAAATCTCCATCCGATCAGGACGAGAGGGGCGGGGCGATCGGCAATTGCTGCGTCGGCAGATCCACCCATTTACTTTCGGGGACCTGCTGGTTTGAATACGGGTAAGGTCGAGGACGGCGAGGGGGATCATGGAGCCAGTGGCTGATGACCTTCGTCCGACGACCGACCAGGATCTTCTGGCTCAGCATGTAGCCGGCGAACCGGACGCCTTCGGTGAACTCGTACAGCGCCATCGCGACCGGTTGTGGGCGGTGGCCCTGCGGACGCTGGGCGATCGCGAGGAAGCGGCCGATGCCGTACAGGACGCCCTGATCTCCGCCTTCCGCGCCGCCCACACCTTCCGGGGCCAGTCCGCCGTCACCACCTGGCTGCACCGCATCACGGTCAATGCGTGCCTCGACCGCGTCCGCAAGGCCGCTTCCCGGAAGACTGCACCCGTCGACGACCCGGAACGGCTCGACCAGCTGCTGGAACCGCACGAGTCCGCGGAGGCACCGGCGGAACGCCACGATCTCCACCGCGAACTCCTCGCCGCATTGGCCACCCTCCCCGCCGAGCAGCGCGCGGCGCTCGTCCTCGTGGACATGCAGGGGTACCCGGTGGCGGAGGCCGCTCGCATTCTTGAGGTGCCTGTGGGCACCGTGAAGAGCCGCTGCGCACGGGGCCGCGCCCGACTGGCACCCCTGCTGGCGCATCTTCGTAGCGATGGGCGCGCCGTAGAAGCGCCCGGGGAAGGGAACCGGACGCCCAGAGCATCCGTCCCACCCGCAGCCGGACCACGAGACACGGGCACGAGCGACCCCACTGTGATGAAGGGCGGAGGTGGACACCGATGACGTCAGCACCCGGCACGACCCGGCACCCGGAAGTCTCGGAAATCTCCGACCTGACCGAGGACCTGCTTCCCGAAGGCCGTGCAGCCGAGATTCGCAGCCACCTGGACGCCTGTGAGCCCTGCAGCGATGTCCTCACCGCATTGGAAGAGATTCGCGGGCTGCTCGGCGAACTGCCCGCCCCCGAACCCATGCCCACAGACATCGCCGACCGTATCGATGCCGCTCTCGCCGCCGAGGCGCGGAATCATCGCGGGGAGCCGGATGCGACGCCCGATGTTTCACGTGAAACAGAGCGCGTACATATAGCCGAGGGTTCTCCGTCGCGGTCGCATGCCCCGGATCGTCCGGCTGGACATGGCCGTGCGCACACGGGCCCCGGACGACACCTCGGTCGGAAGCGGCTCCGTACCACCCTGCTCGCCTCCGCGCTGGGGGCCGCTGCCCTGGTCGGCATGAGCGTCTTCGTGATGCAGAACATCCCAGGTTCGAAGGGCAGCGATTCCTCCGCATCCGGGCTCAGCCAGGACACGGCGGCCACAGCCCCGAAAAGCCGATCGCAGGAGTTCTCCGCCGCCACCCTCGAGGACCGGGTACACGAGCTGCTGGACACAAGCACCGGCGCGGAGAGCTCTCAGAAGCCCAAGGGCAGCGCAGAGGTTCCCTCTGTCGGATCCCAGTCCTCGCCCCGGACCCGGCCCTCGCTCCAGGCGGATCCCTCGGACTCCATGTCTCCCGATTCCCCACTCCGGGCCCCCGCAGTGACCGTTCCTGCTTGCGTGAAAGAAGGCATCGGCCGGAACAGCCCGGCCCTGGCCATCGAAAGAGGCAGCTACGAGGGCGCCGACGCGTTCCTCGTCGTCCTGCCCCATCCCACGGATCCGGCCAGCGTTCAGGCGTATGTCGTCGACGCGGCCTGTGTAGGAGCCGAGCCTCCCTTCAAGGGAAAGCTGCTGCTGACGCACGCCTACAACCGCCCCTGATCATCACGCCGCCAGCCGCCCCGGCACGTCGGGAATGCATCCCCCGTAGGATCCGTTGGGTGGGGTGAGAGTCGTTGAACCGGCCCCAGTAGGCGTGGACAGTAGGCAGTCTGCAGAGACGAGGAAGAAACCCGTGAGCGACGTGCGTAATGTGATCATCATCGGCTCCGGCCCGGCCGGCTACACAGCCGCCCTGTACACCGCGCGCGCCTCGCTGAAGCCGCTGGTCTTCGAAGGGGCCGTCACCGCTGGTGGCGCGCTCATGAACACCACCGACGTGGAGAACTTCCCGGGCTTCCAGGACGGCATCATGGGCCCCGAGCTCATGGACAACATGCGCGCCCAGGCCGAGCGCTTCGGCGCCGAGCTGATCCCGGACGACGTGGTCTCCGTCGACCTCACCGGTGACATCAAGACCGTCACCGACACCGCAGGCACCGTCCACCGTGCCAAGGCGGTCATCGTCACCACGGGCTCCCAGCACCGCAAGCTCGGCCTCCCCAACGAGGACGCCCTCTCCGGACGCGGCGTCTCCTGGTGCGCGACCTGCGACGGCTTCTTCTTCAAGGACCAGGACATCGCCGTGGTCGGCGGTGGCGACACTGCGATGGAGGAGGCGACCTTCCTCTCGCGCTTCGCCAAGTCGGTCACCATCATCCACCGCCGCGACACCCTGCGCGCCTCCAAGACCATGCAGGATCGCGCCTTCGCCGACCCGAAGATCAAGTTCGCATGGGACAGCGAGGTCGCCGGAGTCAACGGCGAGCAGAAGCTCTCCGGCGTGACGCTGCGCAACACCAAGACCGGCGAGACGTCCGAGCTGCCCGTGACCGGCCTGTTCATCGCCGTCGGCCACGACCCGCGCACCGAGCTCTTCAAGGGCCAGCTCGACCTCGACGACGAGGGCTATCTCAAGGTCGCCGCCCCCTCGACGCGCACCAACCTGTCCGGTGTCTTCGGCGCGGGCGACGTTGTCGACCACACCTACCGCCAGGCGATCACCGCGGCCGGCACCGGCTGCTCCGCCGCCCTCGACGCCGAGCGCTTCCTCGCCGCGCTCGCCGACGACGAGAAGGCCGCACCCGCGGCCGCCGTCTGACCAACGCCTCACTCACATCCCCACACACCCCGCGAAGTTAGGAGGCCGCCGTGGCCGGCGCCCTGAAGAACGTGACTGACGACTCCTTCGAAGAGGTCGTCCTCAAGAGCGACAAGCCTGTGCTGGTGGACTTCTGGGCTGCCTGGTGCGGCCCGTGCCGCCAGATCGCCCCGTCGCTGGAGGCCATCGCGGCCGAGCACGGCGAGATCGAGGTCGTGAAGCTCAACATTGACGAGAACCCGGCCACCGCCGCCAAGTACGGCGTCATGTCCATCCCGACGCTGAATGTCTACCAGGGCGGCGAGGTCGCCAAGACGATCGTCGGCGCCAAGCCGAAGGCCGCGATCCTCCGCGACCTTGAGGGCTTCATCGCCGGCAAGGACCAGTAAGGCAGAAACTGCGTCCGCTTGTTTCACGTGAAACGGGCCCGTCCTTCCCTGGACGGGCCCGTTTTGCATGCGGCGTTGAGCGCGCACCTCACAATGGCCGCAGCGCAGGTTCCTTCTGTACTGCCCCCAGGAGCCGGTCCAGAGCCATCTCGACGTCTTCTTTCCAGGAGAGCGTCGTCCGCAGTTCCAGCCGAAGCCGAGGATGCACCGGGTGCGGGCGCACCGTCTTGAACCCCACCGCCAGAAGGTGATCGGCAGGCAGCACACAGGCCGACTCCTTCCACCGGGCATCACCGAAGGCTTCGATCGCCTTGAAGCCCCGGCGGATGAGATCCTTGGCGACCGTCTGCACCATGACCCGTCCCAGCCCTTGTCCCCGGTAGCCCGGCATGATCAGCGCGGTCATCAGCTGAACCGCATCAGGGGAGACGGGACTCGTCGGGAAGGCGGTGGCGCGCGGAACGTACGCGGGTGGTGCGTAGAGCACGAAGCCGGCCGGCACGTCATCGACGTAGACCACCCGCCCGCAGGATCCCCACTCCAGGAGGACTCCAGAGATCCACGCCTCCTTCTCCCGGTCGGATGTCCCGCTCTTGACGGCGGCCTCTCCGCTGACGGGGTCGAGCTCCCAGAAGACACAGGAGCGGCAGCGCCGGGGAAGGTCAGGAAGGTTGTCCAGCGTGAGCGGTACGAGCCGACGCCCCATGAAGGCTGTTCCTCACTTCTCGCGCCCACTGCTCATGGACGGAAATGCCCTGCCAGAACGCATCGTAGCCACCGCCGGATCAAGCCGACACCGTGACAGAGCAAAGGGCGGGCTGTATTCCGTGTAGCGGAAACAGCCCGCCCTCATCGTTCGGCGTGCGTCAGCTCTCGTCGGCCTCGGCCGACTCCTTGGAGGGAGCATGGTCCAGCACTCGGCCCTCGCCCGGAGCGAGGCTGCCGAGGATGCGCTCCAGGTCCTCCATCGAGGCGAACTCCACGACGATCTTGCCCTTCTTCTGCCCGAGGTCGACCTTCACCCGGGTCTCGAACCGGTCGGAGAGCCGCGACGCCAGATCCGAGAGCGCCGGGGAAAGCCGAGCCCCTGCTCGGGGACCCTTGGCCTTCTTGGCACTCGTGGGCCTGGAGCCCATGAGCGTCACGATCTCCTCGACCGCACGCACCGAGAGCCCTTCGGCCACGATGCGATGGGCCAGCTTGTCCTGCTCCTCGGAGTTGTCCACGGACAGCAGTGCGCGCGCGTGGCCCGCCGACAGCACCCCGGCGGCGACCCTCCGCTGCACCGGGGGAGACAACCGCAGCAGACGCAGCGTGTTGGACACCTGCGGCCGGGAACGGCCGATCCGGTCCGCCAGCTGGTCATGCGTGCACTTGAAGTCCTTGAGCAGCTGGTCGTAGGCGGCCGCCTCCTCCAGCGGGTTCAGCTGAGCCCGGTGCAGGTTCTCCAGGAGGGCGTCCAGGAGGAGCTTCTCGTCGTCCGTGGCCCGGACGATGGCCGGGATGCGCTCCAGGCCCGCCTCGCGGCAGGCCCTCCAACGCCGCTCGCCCATGATGAGCTCGAAGCGGTCGGCCCCGATCTTGCGCACCACGACCGGCTGGAGAAGCCCGACTTCCTTGATGGAGGTGACCAGCTCCGCGAGCGCGTCCTCGTCGAAGACCTCACGCGGCTGACGCGGGTTCGGCGTGATGGAGTCGATCGGCAGCTCGGCGAAGTACGCGCCGGCCACATCACCCGAGACCGTCGGCTCAGTCCCCGACATCGGCGAGCTCGGCTCCGGGACGAGGGGAGTGGCCCCGAGCGTGGCCACCTTGGCGGCTGCCACACCCCGCTCCGTGGTCAGAACGGGCGACGAAGCCCCGGAGCCGGCGGACGACAGCTGCTTCTCCTGCGGAGCGGCTGGGATCAGGGCACCGAGCCCTCGCCCCAACCCTCGACGACGCTCACTCACTGGATCCCCTCCGAATTGCTCTGCTGACTGATCGAACCGCCCGTGCGGGCGTGCTGTCCCTCGTAGTGCACCCCAACGCCTCGTAGCGCGATCTCGCGGGCTGCTTCGAGGTACGACAGCGAACCGCTGGACCCAGGGTCGTAGGTGAGCACGGTCTGCCCGTAGCTCGGTGCCTCGGAGATACGGACCGACCGGGGGATGCTGGTCCTCAGCACTTCCTTGCCGAAGTGGCTGCGAACCTCCTCCGCGACCTGCGACGCCAGCCGGGTCCGGCCGTCGTACATGGTGAGCAGGATGGTCGAGACATGGAGGTCCGGATTCAGGTGGCCCCGTACCAGCTCCACGTTCCGCAGGAGCTGGCCCAGGCCCTCCAGTGCGTAGTACTCACACTGGATGGGGATCAGCACCTCCGCGCCGGCCACCAGCGCGTTGACCGTCAGCAGGCCCAGCGAGGGCGGGCAGTCGATCAGGATGTAATCCAGCGGCTGCTCATACGCCTGGATGGCGCGCTGGAGTCGACTCTCCCGCGCCACCAGCGACACCAGCTCAATCTCCGCACCGGCGAGATCGATGGTGGCCGGGGCGCAGAAGAGACCTTCGACGTCCGGGACGGGCTGGACCACGTCAGAGAGCGGCCTGCTCTCCACCAGGACGTCATAGATCGAGGGGACTTCGGCGTGGTGATCGATGCCCAGAGCCGTCGAGGCATTGCCCTGCGGGTCGAGGTCCACCACCAGAACCCGTGCCCCGTGAAGTGCCAGCGACGCGGCGAGGTTGACCGTCGAGGTGGTCTTGCCCACCCCGCCCTTCTGGTTGGCCACGACCATGACGCGGGTCTGCTCGGGTCGCGGCAGTCCCTCGCCGGCTCGGCCAAGGGCCTCCACCGCCAGCTGTGCCGCACGACCGATGGGTGTGTCGTCCATCGGCGGCGGTGTTTCACGTGAAACACCGTTCCCCGCCGATTCGGTTCGGGGGCCGGGGACCGGATCGGTCATCGGCCCCGCGATGTTGGCGTCGGACCGCAAGGATTCACTCTCCTCGACTTCAGGCTCGCAATGAGCAGAGCCTGTCATGGTTTCGGGGTCGTGAACCAGCGAGGCCCGCTCTTCTGTGGATGAAACCACTTCTGTGGACAACTCCGTAGCCCTAACGGGCCTGCGATGGGGAGGGGCGGCCGCCTCATGACCGCGGCCGATGATTCCATGCAGCAGAGAACGACGTTTCACGTGAAACACGATGCCTCCGCAGCGTAGCCACGGAGGCACGACACTCCGCGCAGGGCTCAGCGACGACGTCGCGTCCGGCTGGTCCGCGCTGCCTTGGCTCGCTTTGCGGCGAACCTCACACCGCCCGGGCTCTCACCGACCACCACCCGGACGACGGTGGACGTCGGGTCGACCACTCCCTCGCCGACGTGGAGCACCTCGGTGTCCACCACACCCAGCTTACTGAGCGCGGCGCGCGCCCCGTTGATCTCCTCCTCGGCGGTATCGCCCTTGAGCGCGAGCATCTCGCCGTACGGACGCAGCAGGGGCACGCCCCAACCGGCCAGCCGGTCCAGCGGGGCCACCGCCCGCGCCGTCACCACGTGCACCGGCTGCAGGGAGCCAAGAACCTCCTCGGCCCGCCCGCGGACAACCGTCACATGGTCGAGCCCCAGCAGTTCCACGACCTCTTGGAGAAAGTTCGTCCGGCGCAGCAGCGGTTCCAGAAGGGTGATCTTCAGGTCCGGGCGCACCAGAGCCAGGGGAATGCCCGGCAGCCCGGCCCCCGACCCCACGTCGCAGACCGTGACCCCCTCGGGAACGACCTCGGAGAGCACCGCACAGTTCAGCAGGTGCCTCTCCCACAGACGAGGGACCTCGCGCGGCCCGATCAGTCCGCGCGTGACCCCCGCGTCCGCCAGCAGTTCCGCGTACCGGACAGCCTCGGGAAAGCTCTCACCGAACACTTCCCGGGCCTCGTCGGGCGCCTGGGGAAGCGCTACTTCCTCCGTCACAGGGGGACCGTCCTTCCGTACCGCACTACCAACCATGGGTGGCTGTCTATCAGGCTGACAAAGATCGGCCCCGTCTGCGAACAGACGGGGCCGACAGGTAAGGAGCCGGTCAGGCCGGCAGGACGACGACAAAGCGCTGCGGCTCCTCGCCCTCCGATTCGCTGCGCAGGCCGGCCGCGGCGACCGCGTCGTGCACGACCTTGCGCTCGAAGGGCGTCATCGGGTCCAGCTTCACCGGCTCACCGGTGCTCTTGACCTTGTCCGCCGCCGTGGCACCCAGCCCGGCGAGCTCCGTGCGCTTCTTCGCCCGGAACCCGGCGATGTCCAGCATCAGACGGCTCCGGTCACCGGTCTCCCGGTGCACGGCGAGCCGCGTCAGCTCCTGAAGCGCCTCCAGGACCTCACCGTCGCGCCCCACGAGCTTCTGCAGTTCGCGCGCCGAGTCGCTGATGATCGAGACCGCGGCCCGGTCCGCCTCGACGTCCATGTCGATGTCGCCGTCGAGGTCGGCGATGTCCAGCAGACCCTCAAGGTAGTCCGCTGCGATCTCCCCTTCCTGCTCAAGGCGGGTCAGGGTGTCGCTGCCCTCAGCGGCCGTGGAGGTGGTGCCTTCCGTCACGGATGGACTCCTTCTTACTTCTTGGACGGGTGCTTGGGCCGCTGCGGGCCCTTGCGCTGTCCGGACTTGGCTTGGCGTGAGGAGCCGGACGCGGTCTTGCCCGCCGGCTTCGACTTGTCGTCCTGCGCGGTGCTCTTCTTCAGGGAGGTCTTGGACGCCGGCTCGTCGGCGTCGTCTTCCTTTCCGCCCTGGTGGGCCGCACCGGTCTGGCGCTGTGCCTTCGTCTGCCGCTTGGGCTGCTGGCGGCGCTGCGAGGTTCCGCCCTCCGCCTCGGCGACGGCCGTGTCGCTCTTGGCCACCGTGCCGTCCTCCTGGGGAGCGAGCCCCAGCTTGGCCAGTCCGACGACGAACTTCCGCTCGATGTCATTGCGGTCCGGGCCCTTGGCCACGATCCGCTTGACGGTGTTGCGCCGGGTCCGGCCACGGACCTCGCCGTGCGCGGTGACGCTCTTCAGCACGCGCCCGAGGTACTGCTCCTGGGCCTTGCTGCCCGGCGTCGGGTTCTGGTTGATCACGTACATCTGCTGACCCATGGTCCAGACGTTCGTGGTGAGCCAGTAGACGAGGACACCGACGGGGAAGTTGATGCCCATGACCGCGAAGATCAGCGGGAAGATGTACATCAGCATCTTCTGCTGCTGCATGTACGGCGTCTTGACCGTCAGGTCGACGTTCTTCGTCATCAGCTGGCGCTGCGTGAAGAACTGCGAGGCCGACATCATCACGATCATGACCGCGGTGACGACCCGGACGTCGGTCAGCGAAGCACCGAGGGCGTCGACCTTCTCCGCGCTGTCCATGAACTTGGCGGCCAGCGGAGCACCGAAGATGTGGGCCTGACGGGCGCTGTCCAGCAGCGACTGGTCGATGACGCCGATCTTCTTGTTCGAGGCGATCGCGGAGAGTACGTGGTACAGCGCGAAGAAAAACGGCGACTGCGCGATGATCGGCAGGCACGAGGAGAGCGGGTTGGTACCCGTCTCCTTGTACAGCTTCATCATCTCTTCGGACTGACGCTGCTTGTCGCTCTTGTAGCGCTCCTGGATCGCCTTCATCTTCGGCTGGAGCAGCTGCATGTTCCGCGTCGACTTGATCTGCTTGACGAACAGCGGGATCAGACAGATACGGATGAGCACCACGAGGGACACGATGGACAGACCCCAGGCCCATCCGGTGTCAGGGCCGAAGATCGCCCCGTACAACTTGTGGAACTGGACGATGACCCAGGAGACGGGCCAGGTGATGAAGCTGAACAGACTGGCAATCGTGTCCACTAATCAGGCTCCTTGAGCATTGGGCGAAGTCTCTGCGGCCGAACTCGGGAGCTCGGTGGCCGAACCCCCGGGAGGCACGTCAGCGGCGGAGTCCCCGCCCTTGCTGCCGCGTATGGCGCTGCGCAGCAGTTCGTGCCAACGCGGACGTTTGCGTGGTGGTACGTAGTCCACGCCGCCGGGTGACCACGGATTGCATCGCAGGATGCGCCAGGCTGTCAGCGCCGTTCCCTTGATCGCTCCGTGCCGGTCGATCGCCGTATATCCATAGTGGGAACACGACGGGTAGTAACGGCAGACAGGCCCGAGAAGTGGGCTGATCGTCCACTGGTACACCTTGATGAGAGCCAGCAGCGGGTACTTCATCGCACGCCCCCTCCCAGCAGCCGCTGCAAGGCGGCGTCCAGGTCTCGGGCCAGCTGTTCATGGCCGGCGTCGCCCGCTCCGGGCAACGCTCGTACGACAACCAGGCTACCGGGGGGCAGCAGGGCGAGCCGTTCTCGGACCAGGTGGCGAAGCCTGCGCTTCACCGCTGTGCGGACGACCGCACCACCCACGGCTTTGCTGACAACGAAACCCGCACGCGGCGGGGGAACGCTCTCCCCAGGCACGTGCGGGTCGGTTGCACCGCTTCGTAGATGGACGACGAGGAGCGGGCGACCGGCCCGGCGCCCTCGTCGTACTGCGGTCGCGAAGTCCTCGCGCCGCCTCAGCCGATTCTCGGAAGGCAGCACGTCATGACGACCTGTACGCGATCAGGCGGACAGGCTGGCGCGACCCTTGCTACGGCGGGACGCGAGAATCGCGCGGCCGGCACGGGTGCGCATACGCAGCCGGAAGCCGTGGGTCTTCGCGCGACGACGGTTGTTCGGCTGGAAGGTGCGCTTGCTCACTCGGGGGCTCCAGAAATGACTCGTGTGTTGGCGGGACATCGCCTGGCTGTCACCGTGCGCCCACGAGAGACTCGCGTAAACGCCCTAGTGCACCGCATTCACAATCACAGATCGTGATCTTTGCCCATCGGAGGCAGGCGGCAGCAGCCATCGACAACTCGACCTGGTCACGGTACGCGCGGCTACGCCATCCGGTCAAACCGACCCTGTCGGGGCCTCCATTGTGCACAGGCTGTGGACAACGACTTGAACGTCGCGGGTCGGGCTGACTACCGTGGCTGAACTCCGGTTCTTTTTCTTCCCGCCTGCCGGTCCTCACCCACCCCGACCCATACCGTCCCGAGAACCACACATTCGTGGGACCAGCGAGAGAGCGTGCCCTGTGGCTGACGTACCTGCCGATCTTGCCGCAGTGTGGCCGCGAGTGCTGGAGCAGCTCCTCGGGGAGGGGCAGCAGGGCATCGAGCCGAAGGACAAGCAGTGGATCGAGCGCTGCCAGCCGCTCGCCCTGGTCGCCGACACCGCGCTGCTCGCCGTCCCCAACGAATGGGGCAAGCGGGTCCTCGAAGGCCGCCTCGCCCCGCTCATCAGCGAGACGCTGAGCCGCGAGTGCGGGCGCCCCATCCGGATCGCGATCACGGTCGACGACTCCGCGGGCGAGCCGTCGGGCCCGCCGGCGCCCCCGATGCACCAGCCCCCGCAGCCGCCCCACCGCTACCAGGGCCCGCAGCACGACGAGGGCCGGCACGGCGACGCGTACGACGGCTACGGCAGCCGGCCCTCGGACGACGGCATGCCCACCGCGCGGCCCGCCTACCCGGACTACCAGCAGCAGCGCCCGGAGCCCGGCGCCTGGCCGCGCACCCAGGAGGACCTTTCCTGGCAGCAGCCCCGGCTCGGTGGATTCCAGGACCGCGAACCGTCCGCCGACCAGTGGCGCGAGCCGTACGGCCGCTCCCCGCAGCAGCCGCAGCACGACTACCGTCCGCAGCCGCCTGAGCGCCAGGGGTACGAGCCCCAGCACGGCGAGCGTTCCCGTGCCGAGCACCCGGAGCCGCAGCACCGTCCCGGCGCCGGCACCGGCCGCCCCGGGGGAGCCCCGGGACCCATGGGCGCTCAGCCCTCACCGGCGCCCGGGCCCGGCGAGCCGCATGCCCGGCTGAACCCGAAGTACCTCTTCGACACCTTCGTCATCGGGGCTTCGAACCGCTTCGCGCACGCCGCGGCCGTGGCGGTGGCCGAGGCGCCCGCGAAGGCGTACAACCCCCTGTTCGTCTACGGGGAGTCGGGTCTCGGCAAGACCCATCTGCTGCACGCCATCGGGCACTACGCCCGGAGCCTGTACCCGGGCACCCGGGTGCGGTACGTGAGCTCCGAGGAGTTCACCAACGAGTTCATCAACTCGATCCGCGACGGCAAGGGCGACACCTTCCGCAAGCGGTACCGCGATGTCGACATCCTGCTCGTGGACGACATCCAGTTCCTGGCGAGCAAGGAGTCGACGCAGGAGGAGTTCTTCCACACCTTCAACACGCTGCACAACGCCAACAAGCAGATCGTGCTCTCCTCCGACCGGCCGCCGAAGCAACTGGTCACTCTGGAGGACCGGTTGCGGAATCGTTTCGAGTGGGGGCTGACCACCGACGTACAGCCTCCCGAGCTGGAGACCCGGATCGCGATCCTGCGCAAGAAGGCGGTGCAGGAGCAGCTCAACGCCCCTCCGGAGGTGCTGGAGTTCATCGCCTCCCGCATCTCGCGCAACATCCGTGAGCTGGAGGGCGCTCTCATCCGGGTGACGGCCTTCGCGAGCCTCAACCGGCAGCCCGTGGACCTGGGACTCACGGAGATCGTGCTGAAGGATCTGATCCCCGGCGGCGAGGACTCGGCTCCGGAGATCACGGCGACCGCCATCATGGCGGCGACCGCGGACTACTTCGGCCTGACGGTGGAAGACCTCTGCGGATCATCGCGCAGCCGCGTACTGGTGACGGCACGGCAGATCGCCATGTACCTGTGCCGCGAGCTGACCGATCTCTCGCTGCCGAAGATCGGCGCCCAGTTCGGCGGCCGGGACCATACGACGGTGATGCACGCGGACCGCAAGATCCGGGCACTGATGGCGGAGCGGCGCTCCATCTACAACCAGGTCACCGAGCTCACGAACCGCATCAAGAACGGCTGACGGCGCCCCGCGCCGGCACCCGCACGCACCCCGAGGGCGCTGTGCGGACTCGTCAGGAGTCCGCACAGCGCCCTTCTGCCTTCCCCGAAAGCAGGCCGGCAACCCGCTTCGCGCGGCTCCGGACAGCTCCGGACACCCGCCGACCGTCCACCGGGCCGTCTCCCGGAGGCCCCGCTCTGTTCGATTAACCGGGAGGTCACGGGTGTTCTCCACAGATCCGGGCACTTTTTTCCCTCCACAGCCTGGGGATCCAAAAGTTGTCCATACTGCATCCACAGGCAGAAGCTCGGGAAGGACATCCGGGCAGCTCAGCGGGTTGGGGATTTGTGGTCAACAATGATCCACAGCCTGTGGACAAGATTTTCGTCCACAGGCCGCGCCCAGGGTTGTCCACCGACCGCCCACAGGTCCGGGACCGTTTTCCCCAGCAGGGAGCCGCTTCTCCACATCCCTGTCCACTGTTCGGCAACACGACAGGCCCCGTCACCGCCCCGAGTGAAAGGCGTCACACCAAGGGGCAGGGTTGGCCTGTGGGGAACGGGGGTAAAGCTGGGGACAGACCTGGGGAGAAACTGCCCTCCCCTGTGTACGGGTTGTGCACAACTTCCGGGTGTCCACAGAAAGCCCGGGTTGTCCACCGGTTCCACCCACAGGGTCGGTGGATAAAAAACCGGCTCTGAGCTGCGGAAACGGGGTTATCCACGGTTTCCACAGGGCCTACTACTACCACCACCCATAGTTAGCCAGGAATCCGTTTCGAAGTGGGTCCTGTGCACAACTCGCCCCCGGAGCGCTCCGGGCCGCTCGCCGC
Organism: Streptomyces sp. SAS_281; assembly: GCF_052542855.1. NCBI lineage: Bacteria > Bacillati > Actinomycetota > Actinomycetes > Kitasatosporales > Streptomycetaceae > Streptomyces > Streptomyces sp. SAS_281. The sequence continues at coordinate 28,878 of NZ_JBMNDO010000053.1, read as the reverse complement.
GATTTGACCCCGAGCAGCAACGAGTGTCGGTGCGGTGCGTCAGACTGGTCCCCGGCGTCCTCCCCCTCTCATCGGCGGAGCGACCCGACCAGACGACGAAGGCCGACGACGACGAAGGCCGACAGGGCGAAAACAGCAGGAGGCGGTTCCGGTGAAGATCCGGGTGGAGCGCGATGTACTCGCGGAGGCGGTGGCCTGGGTGGCCCGCAGCCTTCCGGCCCGTCCGCCGGCGCCCGTTCTCGCGGGCCTTCTGCTGAAGGCCGAGGACGGCGCGCTCAGCTTCTCCAGCTTCGACTACGAGGTGTCGGCACGGGTCTCGGTGGAGGCCGAGGTCGAGGAGGACGGCACCGTCCTCGTCTCCGGCCGGCTGCTCGCCGACATCTGCCGCGCCCTCCCCAACCGTCCGGTGGAGATCTCCACAGACGGTGTACGGGCGACGGTCTCCTGCGGCTCCTCGCGATTCACCCTCCACACCCTTCCTGTGGAGGAGTACCCGGCACTCCCGCAGATGCCGACCGCGACCGGCACCGTGCCCGGTGAGGTCTTCGCCTCCGCCGCCGCCCAGGTCGCCATCGCCGCCGGCCGCGACGACACCCTGCCCGTCCTGACCGGCGTCCGCATCGAGATCGAGGGCGACACCGTCACCCTCGCCTCCACCGACCGCTACCGCTTCGCGGTCCGCGAGTTCCTCTGGAAGCCGGAGGACCCGGAGGCCTCCGCCGTCGCCCTGGTGCCCGCCAAGACGCTGCTGGACACCGCCAAGGCCCTCACCAGCGGTGACACGGTCACCCTGGCGCTGTCCGGCTCCGGCGCGGGCGAGGGGCTCATCGGGTTCGAGGGCGCCGGACGGCGTACGACCACCCGACTGCTCGAAGGCGACCTGCCGAAGTACCGGACGCTCTTCCCCACCGAGTTCAACTCGGTCGCCGTGATCGAGACCGCCCCGTTCGTGGAGGCCGTCAAGCGCGTCGCCCTGGTGGCCGAGCGCAACACCCCGGTGCGGCTGACCTTCGAGCAGGGCGTCCTGATCCTGGAGGCCGGCTCCAGCGACGACGCACAGGCTGTGGAAAGGGTCGACGCCGTGCTGGAGGGCGACGACATCTCGATCGCCTTCAACCCGACCTTCCTGCTCGACGGCCTCAGCGCCATCGACTCCCCGGTCGCCCAGCTCTCGTTCACGACCTCCACCAAGCCGGCGCTGCTCAGCGGCCGCCCGGCCGTGGACGCCGAGGCGAACGACGCGTACAAGTACCTGATCATGCCGGTCCGCCTCTCCGGCTGACCTCCCCCGGCCCCGCCCCGGCGGGGCCCGACGGGCGTGTTCAGCGCCGAGCACGCCCGGCGTCCTGTCCCCTTCCGGGCGTAGGCTCGGACTTGGGTACGAATCGGCACAACGCTAAGGAATCTCTGATGGAGCTCGGTCTCGTCGGCCTCGGCAAGATGGGCGGCAACATGCGCGAGCGCATCCGCCGCGCAGGCCACACCGTCATCGGTTACGACCGGAACCCGGATCTCGCCGATGTCCACAGCCTGGAAGAGCTTGTGGGCAGTCTCAAGGGCCCCCGGGTCGTATGGGTGATGGTCCCGGCCGGAGCCGCGACCCAGTCCACCGTCGACGAGCTGGCCGAGCTCCTCTCGCCCGGCGACATCGTCGTGGACGGCGGCAACAGCCGCTGGACCGACGACGAGAAGCACGCGGAGGAGCTGCGCGCCAAGGGCATCGGCTTCGTCGACTGCGGCGTCTCCGGTGGCGTCTGGGGCCTGGAGAACGGCTACGCGCTCATGTACGGCGGCGACGCCGAGGACGTGGCGAAGGTCCAGCCGGTCTTCGACGCCCTGAAGCCCGAGGGCGACTTCGGTGCGGTCCACGCGGGCAAGGTCGGCGCCGGCCACTTCGCCAAGATGGTCCACAACGGCATCGAGTACGCCATGATGCAGGCGTACGCCGAGGGCTGGGAGCTCCTGGAGAAGGTCGACTCCGTCACCGACGTGCGCGAGGTCTTCCGCTCCTGGCAGGAGGGCACGGTCATCCGTTCCTGGCTGCTCGACCTGGCGGTCAACGCCCTGGACGACGACGAGCACCTCGACAAGCTCCGCGGCTACGCGGCCGACTCGGGCGAGGGCCGCTGGACGGTGGAGGCCGCGATCGACAACGCGGTGCCGCTGCCCGCGATCACGGCGTCGCTCTTCGCGCGCTTCGCCTCGCGTCAGGACGACTCCCCGCAGATGAAGATGATCGCCGCGCTGCGCAACCAGTTCGGCGGCCACGCGGTCGAGAACAAGAAGTAGCCCCGCAACGAGGAGCGGGCGGGGCCGACCGCCCCTCCCGCCGCCGGAGCACGAAGCAGGAAGCCGGGAAGGTCGGCGCACATCATGCACGTCACGCATCTGTCGCTGGCCGACTTCCGTTCGTACGCCCGGGCCGAGGTGTCCCTCGACCCGGGCGTCACCGCGTTCGTGGGGGCCAATGGGCAGGGCAAGACGAATCTGGTGGAGGCCGTCGGCTATCTCGCCACGCTCGGCAGCCACCGCGTCTCCTCCGACGCCCCGCTCGTCCGCATGGGTGCCGAGCGGGCGGTGATCAGGGCGGCCGTCACCCAGGGCGAGCGTTCGCAGCTGGTCGAGCTCGAACTCAACCCGGGCAAGGCGAACCGCGCCCGGATCAACAGATCGTCGCAGGTCAGACCCCGTGACGTGCTCGGCATCGTGCGGACGGTCCTGTTCGCCCCGGAGGACCTGGCCCTGGTGAAGGGCGATCCCGGCGAGCGCCGGCGGTTCCTGGACGAGCTGGTCACCGCGCGGTCGCCTCGGATGGCCGGGGTGCGCTCCGATTACGAGCGGGTGCTCAAGCAGCGGAACACGCTGCTGAAGTCCGCCGCGATGGCCCGCAGGCACGGCGGGCGCTCCCTGGACCTGTCGACGCTCGACGTGTGGGACCAGCATCTGGCCGGGGTGGGCGCGGAGCTGCTGGCCCAGCGCCTGGACCTGATCGCCGCACTCCAGCCGCTGGCGGACAAGGCGTACGGGGACGTGGCGCCCGGCGGCGGCCCGGTGGCCCTGGACTACCGCAGTTCCGTCGGCGGCGAGGCCGGCCCCGCACGGACGCGTGAGGAGCTGTACGCACAGCTCATCGAGGCCCTGGCCGGGGTCCGCAAGCAGGAGATCGAGCGCGGAGTGACCCTGGTCGGCCCGCACCGCGACGACCTGGTGCTGGGCCTGCGCGGGATGCCCGCCAAGGGATACGCGAGCCACGGGGAGTCCTGGTCGTACGCGCTGGCGCTGCGCCTCGCCTCGTACGAGCTCCTGCGCGGCGAGGGCAACGAACCGGTGCTGGTGCTGGACGACGTGTTCGCCGAACTGGACGCCCGCCGCAGGGAGCGGCTGGCGGAGCTGGTGGCGCCGGCCGAGCAGGTGCTGGTGACCGCGGCGGTGGACGACGACGTGCCGGGGACGCTCGCGGGGACGCGGTACGCGGTGTCCGCCGGCGAGGTGGAGCGGGTGTGAGCGGCGACGGTGAGGGGAAGACCCCCGGCGGCGAGGACCGGGCGAAGCCGGCGGAGCCCTCCGGTGTGGACCTGGCCCGGGTCGCCCTGCGCGCGGCGAAGGAGCAGGCGCGGGCGCGCGGTGAGGCGGCGCAGCAGAAGAAGCAGGCCAGGCGCGGCGGAGGGCTGCGCTCCGGGGCGCGGCGGGACGGGCGCGATCCGCTGCCGCTGGGTGCCGCGATCAACCGCCTGATCACCGAGCGCGGCTGGGAGACCCCGGCGGCGGTGGGCGGGGTGATGGGCCGCTGGCCGCAGATCGTCGGCGACGACCTCGCCCTGCACTGTGTGCCCGTGCGGTACGACGAGGAGCCCGACCAGCGGGTGCTGACGGTGCAGTGCGATTCGACGGCCTGGGCGACGCAGCTGCGGCTGCTGGCACCCCAGCTGGTGGCCCGGCTCAACGCGGACCTGGGCAACGGCACGGTGCGGATGATCAAGGTGCTGGGCCCTGGCGGCCCGCAGCACCGGTTCGGCCCGTTGCGTGCCCCGGGGAGCACGGGTCCGGGCGACACCTACGGCTGACCCCTGCGACCTGGGCTTTTGGTGGCCGCGCCGGGAGCTGGGCCGACGCGTGCGGAGGGGGCGCGAGGCGTCCCGGCCGGCTGGGGGCCCGATTGCGTGGCATGCGAAACCAGGTGGTGGTGAGCGGGCGTCCCTCACCGTAGCGGAGGGCTGACAGGCCGAAGCGCTCAACGCCTGCGTGAGCCCCTTGAGGCCCCGTCCCGAATATGGGGAGTCGTCAGCCGCTCATTCAGGGCGGCACATGCGTACTCAGGTGCCCGCAAACCCCCATTCGGGTCGGCGCTACCGGTAGACTGATGAACAATCCCGTGTCTTGCGGGATTCGTCGATACAAGCCGAACGACGCAGCCGCTCCCGCCTGCCCGGAGAACGGCCTGTGCTGTGCCAGAAAGGGCGCTTCGTGGCCGATTCCGGCAACCCCAACGAGAACATTCCGTCCACCCAGGGCGAGGGCACCGCCGCTCCCGCCCAGGCCGAGGCACAGCCCTCGTACGACGCCAGCGCGATCACCGTGCTGGAGGGTCTGGACGCGGTCCGCAAGCGACCTGGCATGTACATCGGCTCGACCGGTGAGCGCGGTCTCCACCACCTCGTGCAGGAGGTCGTGGACAACTCGGTCGACGAGGCCATGGCCGGGCACGCGGACACCATCGACGTCACGATCCTCCCCGACGGCGGGGTGCGCGTGATCGACAACGGCCGTGGCATCCCGGTCGGCATCGTGCCGTCCGAGGGCAAGCCCGCCGTCGAGGTCGTGCTCACCGTCCTGCACGCGGGCGGCAAGTTCGGCGGCGGCGGTTACGCCGTCTCCGGTGGTCTGCACGGCGTCGGCGTCTCGGTCGTCAACGCCCTGTCCACGCGGGTGGCCGTCGAGGTGAAGACCGACGGGTACCGCTGGACCCAGGACTACAAGTTCGGTGTCCCGACCGCCCCGCTGGCGCGTAACGAGGCCACCGACGAGACGGGTACGAGCGTCACCTTCTGGGCCGACGGCGACATCTTCGAGACGACCGAGTACTCCTTCGAGACGCTCTCGCGCCGCTTCCAGGAGATGGCCTTCCTCAACAAGGGCCTCACCCTCAAGCTGACCGACGAACGCGAGTCGGCGAAGGCGACGGCCGGCGCGGACAGCGCCGAGGCGGTGGAGGTTCCCGAGGAGGAAGTGGCCCGCTCGGTCACGTACCACTACGAGAACGGCATCGTCGACTTCGTCAAGTACCTCAACTCCCGCAAGGGCGATGTCATCCACCAGTCGGTGATCGACATCGAGGCCGAGGACAAGGACCGACTGCTCTCGGTCGAGATCGCCATGCAGTGGAACACGCAGTACAGCGAGGGTGTCTACTCCTTCGCCAACGCGATCCACACGCATGAGGGCGGTACGCACGAGGAAGGCTTCCGCGCCGCGCTGACCTCCCTGGTCAACCGGTACGCGCGCGACAAGAAGCTGCTCCGCGAGAAGGACGACAACCTCACCGGCGAGGACGTCCGCGAGGGTTTGACCGCGATCATCTCGGTGAAGCTGGGCGAGCCGCAGTTCGAGGGCCAGACGAAGACCAAGCTGGGCAACACGGAGGCCAAGACCTTCGTGCAGAAGGTCGTCCACGAGCAGCTGACGGACTGGTTCGACCGCAACCCCAACGAGGCGGCCGACATCATCCGCAAGGGCATCGCCGCCTCGACCGCCCGCGTGGCGGCCCGCAAGGCGCGCGACCTGACCCGGCGCAAGGGGCTGCTGGAGAGCGCCTCGCTCCCCGGCAAGCTCAGCGACTGCCAGTCGAACGACCCCACCCAGTGCGAGATCTTCATCGTCGAGGGTGACTCCGCCGGCGGCTCGGCCAAGTCCGGCCGCAACCCGATGTACCAGGCGATCCTGCCGATCCGGGGCAAGATCCTGAACGTCGAGAAGGCCCGGGTCGACAAGATCCTCCAGAACACCGAGGTCCAGGCGCTGATCTCGGCGTTCGGCACCGGGGTCCACGAGGACTTCGACATCGAGAAGCTCCGCTATCACAAGATCATCCTGATGGCGGACGCCGATGTCGACGGCCAGCACATCAACACCCTGCTGCTGACGTTCCTGTTCCGCTTCATGCGTCCGCTGGTCGAGGCCGGCCACGTCTATCTGTCGCGCCCTCCGCTGTACAAGATCAAGTGGGGTCGCGACGACTCCGAGTACGCGTACTCGGACCGCGAGCGGGACGCCCTGGTCGCGCTCGGCAAGCAGAACGGCAAGCGGATCAAGGAAGACTCGATCCAGCGCTTCAAGGGCCTCGGTGAGATGAACGCCGAGGAACTGCGCGTCACCACGATGGACGTCGACCACCGGGTGCTCGGCCAGGTCACGCTGGACGACGCGGCGCAGGCCGACGACCTGTTCTCGGTGCTCATGGGTGAGGACGTCGAGGCGCGGCGCTCGTTCATCCAGCGCAACGCCAAGGACGTCCGCTTCCTCGACATCTGAGTCGGCCGTACAAGCAAGCCGCAGCGCGAAAGGACTTTGACCAGCAATGGCCGATGAGAACACCCCCGCCCCCGTGACGCCCGAAGAGGTTCCGCCCGTCGAAGGCGTGGGTATGCGTGTCGAGCCCGTCGGGCTCGAGACGGAGATGCAGCGCTCCTACCTCGACTACGCGATGTCCGTCATCGTCTCGCGTGCCCTGCCCGACGTGCGGGACGGCCTCAAGCCCGTCCACCGCCGGGTGCTGTACGCGATGTACGACGGCGGCTACCGGCCCGAGAAGGGCTTCTACAAGTGCGCCCGTGTCGTCGGTGACGTCATGGGTACGTACCACCCGCACGGCGACTCCTCGATCTACGACGCCCTGGTCCGCCTGGCCCAGCCCTGGTCGATGCGCATGCCGCTGGTGGACTCCAACGGCAACTTCGGTTCCCCGGGCAACGACCCGGCCGCCGCCATGCGGTACACCGAGTGCAAGATGATGCCGCTGTCCATGGAGATGGTCCGGGACATCGACGAGGAGACCGTCGACTTCCAGGACAACTACGACGGCCGCAACCAGGAGCCGACGGTCCTCCCGGCGCGCTTCCCGAACCTGCTGGTCAACGGCTCCGCGGGCATCGCGGTCGGCATGGCGACCAACATCCCGCCGCACAACCTGCGCGAGGTCGCGTCCGGTGCCCAGTGGTACCTGGAGAACCCGGACGCCTCGCAGGAGGAGCTGCTGGAAGCCCTGATCGAGCGGATCAAGGGCCCGGACTTCCCCACCGGCGCGCTGGTCGTCGGCCGCAAGGGCATCGAGGAGGCGTACCGCACCGGACGCGGCTCGATCACGATGCGCGCGGTCGTGGCGGTCGAGGAGATCCAGAACCGCCAGTGCCTGGTCGTCACGGAGCTTCCGTACCAGACCAACCCCGACAACCTCGCGCAGAAGATCGCCGACCTGGTGAAGGACGGCAAGGTCGGCGGCATCGCCGACGTGCGCGACGAGACCTCCTCGCGTACCGGCCAGCGCCTGGTCGTCGTACTGAAGCGGGACGCGGTCGCCAAGGTCGTCCTGAACAACCTGTACAAGCACACCGACCTGCAGTCGAACTTCGGCGCCAACATGCTGGCGCTGGTGGACGGTGTGCCGCGCACCCTGTCGATCGACGCGTTCATCCGCCACTGGGTGACGCACCAGATCGAGGTCATCGTCCGGCGCACGAAGTTCCGGCTGCGCAAGGCCGAGGAGCGCGCGCACATCCTGCGCGGCCTGCTGAAGGCCCTGAACGCCATCGACGAGGTCATCGCCCTCATCCGGCGCAGCCAGACCGTCGAGATCGCCCGTGAGGGCCTGATGGGCCTGCTGGAGATCGACGAGCTCCAGGCGAACGCGATCCTGGAGATGCAGCTGCGCCGGCTGGCCGCGCTGGAGCACCAGAAGATCACGGCCGAGCACGACGAGCTCCAGGCGAAGATCAACGAGTACAACGCGATCCTGGCCTCGCCCGCGCGGCAGCGGCAGATCGTCAGCGAGGAGCTGGCGGCGATCGTCGACAAGTTCGGCGACGACCGGCGTTCCAAGCTGGTGCCCTTCGAGGGCGACATGTCCATCGAGGACCTGATCGCCGAGGAGGACATCGTCGTCACGATCTCCCGCGGCGGCTATGTGAAGCGCACCAAGACGGACGACTACCGCTCGCAGAAGCGCGGCGGCAAGGGCGTGCGCGGCACGAAGCTCAAGGAAGACGACATCGTCGACCACTTCTTCGTGTCCACGACGCACCACTGGCTGCTGTTCTTCACCAACAAGGGCCGGGTCTACCGGGCCAAGGCGTACGAGCTGCCGGACGCCGGCCGGGACGCGCGCGGCCAGCACGTGGCGAACCTGCTTGCCTTCCAGCCGGACGAGCGGATCGCGCAGATCCTCGCGATCCGCGACTACGACGCCGCGCCCTATCTGATTCTGGCCACCCAGGGCGGCCTGGTGAAGAAGACCGCGCTGAAGGACTACGACTCACCGCGCTCCGGTGGCGTCATCGCGATCAACCTGCGCGAGACGGCGGACGGCGCCGATGACGAGCTGATCGGCGCGGAGCTGGTCTCGGCCGAGGACGATCTGCTGCTCATCAGCAGGAAGGCCCAGTCGATCAGGTTCACCGCGACGGACGAGGCGCTGCGGCCGATGGGCCGCGCCACTTCGGGCGTCAAGGGCATGAGTTTCCGCGAGGGAGACGAACTGCTCTCGATGAATGTCGTCAGGCCCGGTACTTTCGTGTTCACTGCCACCGACGGCGGGTACGCGAAGCGGACCCCGGTCGACGAGTACCGCGTCCAGGGCCGCGGCGGCCTCGGCATCAAGGCCGCCAAGATCGTGGAGGACAGGGGCTCGCTGGTCGGCGCGCTGGTGGTGGAGGAGACGGACGAGATCCTCGCCATCACGCTCGGCGGCGGTGTGATTCGTACGCGAGTCAACGAAGTCAGGGAGACGGGCCGTGACACCATGGGCGTCCAACTGATCAATCTGGGCAAGCGCGATGCCGTCGTCGGCATCGCCCGCAACGCCGAGGCGGGCCGCGAGGCCGACGAGGTCGACGGAGCCGTCGACAGCGACGCCGAAGGCGCGACGACCGAGGCGACCACGGCCGACGAGGCCGCGGGCAGCACGGTCGACAGCAATGTCGAGGGCACGTCGCCCTCGACCGGGGAGCACGAGGAGTAGAGCGTGAGTGGAGCCACGGGCGCCGGTTCGGCCGCTTCCGGAGCGGGAGGTAACGGTGCCCGTGGCCCCGCCACGGACTCCCAAGGGGGCACTGTGACGGATACACGGGGCCCTCAGCCCCAGTACGAGGGTTACGCGACCGGGCCGCTGCCCGGCGAGCGGGAACCCGCACCCGGCCAGGCGGGCCCGTACCACCCGCCCCAGGCCTACCCCTCGCCTCCGGGCGGGACACAGGGCGGGGGGCGGCCCTATGGGGCTCAGCAGGGCGTGGGACCGGCCCAGGCGGCCCGCAAGCCGCGGACGGGGGCGCGGACCACTCCGCGTACCCGCAAGGCGCGGCTGCGCGTCTCCAAGGCCGACCCGTGGTCGGTGATGAAGGTCAGCTTCCTGCTGTCCATCGCGCTCGGCATCTGCACGGTGGTGGCGTCGGCGGTCCTGTGGATGGTGATGGACGCGATGGGCGTCTTCTCCACCGTGGGCGGCACCATCAGCGAGGCGACCGGTTCCAACGAGGGCAACGGCTTCGACCTCCAGGCGTTCCTGTCGCTGCCCAGGGTCCTGATCTTCACCTCGGTCATCGCGGTGATCGACGTGGTCCTGGCCACCGCGCTGGCCACCCTGGGCGCCTTCATCTACAACCTGTCGGCGGGCTTCGTGGGCGGTGTCGAGCTCACGCTGGCGGAGGACGAGTAGCCCGGCGGCTATCGATTTTGGGACTGGCCCCGACGTGCGCTAATCTTCAGAAGTCAGCGCGACGGAAAAGCGCGGCGGGGCTATAGCTCAGTTGGTTAGAGCGCATCCCTGATAAGGATGAGGCCACAGGTTCAAATCCTGTTAGCCCCACCAGTACGAAGGCCCTCCACCGGTAACGGTGGGGGGCCTTCGGCGTTGCCGGAGACGGTTACGTGATGCCTCGGGTCCTCTCTCGTGGCCGTACGCCGGAACCGGCCGCGGACGGTCTCCGTGAGCGCGCCGAGGGCGAACGCCTGGACCAGGGCGCTGACGACGACTCCGCCGGCCAGGAACCAGTACGAGAGCTCGGCCGGGCCTCCCACCGCCGCGCCCACCATGGCGAACAGCAGGGAGGCCGGGGCGGTGAGGAGGAACGGCCAGACCCCGACGAAACCGGGGTCCCCGGAGACCGCGGCGGCCGCCTCGAACACGAGGGAGGCGCCGACGACGCCCGGGTAGACGGCGGAGACCGGGTTGGCGAAGGTCCGGCGGAGCAGGGCGCGCGCGTGCACGGGATCCCCCCGGAGTAGCGGTACTTGGTGGTCCCCATGCTTGTGGCGGGCCCTGCTTGCTCCGGGCGTGAGTACCCGTACGCAATCGGCATGTGTGTCCGCGTGGGCGCACGGGAAAGCCCCCGTCCGGTGTGAACCGGCCCGGGGGCTCAGGGGATCAGGTGCTGCGGCGCTGTCACGGTGGGAGGAGCGAGGAGTCCTGGGCCGGAGTGCCGTGCGAGGCGCGGGCGGAGCCCGTGGTGTTCACGGTGTTCCTGGTGTCGGCGGACAGATGCCGGGTGGCGGGTGAGGAGCCGTGGGCCTCGGCCCGGATGCGCTGCTTCATCGTGGGAGGCAGCGCCCGGTCACGCGGAAGGGTCCATCGCACCGAAGGCCCGGTCGCGGTTGCGTGGGCGGCGGGCGTGTGCTCGTGCGCCGTGGCCGCCGGCTCCGTGTTCGTGTTCGTGGCCGGGGCCTGCGCGGCGGTGGCCGTGGAGCTCGCGAGGCCCAGGGCCGCGAGGAGTGCGAAGAACGCGGTGACGAAGGCGGTCCAGATGTTCTTGGCCGTGACGGTGCTCATGGCCCCTCACTTTCGGGTGGTCCGGTTTGCTTACCTTTCCGATGATGTGGATCCGGCCCGCGATTTCGTGGACCGACGCCGCGCATGCGCCGATCTTCAGATGAACACCACTCGTATGGTTCAACCGGCCCGCCCCGGCTTCCGGCGGGTGCCTCCGAGAGGCACGCACAGAGGGGTGCCCGCCGCACGCCGGCAGGCGCCAATTGGGTTGCGGGGAGGTCACCGGTCGATATCGGCCGGTGTGTATAGTCGGGCGGCAGAAGTCCCCTACGCCAACGAAGGACGAGGTCGCGCGGTGAAGAAGCTTCTCCTGGTCGCACTGGCCGCCATCGGCGGGCTCCTCGTGTACCGCCAGATCCAGGCGGATCGCGCCGAGCAGGATCTGTGGACGGAGGCGACCGACTCCGTGCCCGCGGGTTCGGGTGTCTGAGACGGAACAGCCTGACAGGAAGCCCCGGCCGCTGACGCGGCCGGGGCTTCCTGCTGTTGCGGGACCGTGACGGCTGTGCTCTTGAGTTCACGCAAGCGAATTAATAGCTTGCGTGAGCAAAGATGCCGCCGCCGCCGGAGACAGTGGCGGTACGGGAGGGGCAGGATGGGCCGTCGTTGCGGCCGCGGGCACGGGGGCTGCCGCCATGGCCGCGATTCCGGCCGTGTTCGTATGTGTACGCGGCCGCTGACGGGCAGCCGAACGGATGACGAGGGGAAGCGCGTGATGAGGCGGCGCAGCAGGGTGCGGGGGGCGCTGGCGGCGGTGGCGGCGGTGTTCGCGGTGGCGGCGCTGCCGGGACAGGCGTACGCGGCCGGTGCACCCGGCTCGTACACCTATGATCCCGGCGCCGAGTCGGTCGGTGGTGCCGACATCAGCGCAGAGGCGCCGAAGCTGGAGCCGGGCGGGGTCTACAAGAGCGCGATCCGGAGCGGGCAGAAGCTGTACTACCGGCTGGACCTGGACGCGAAGACGAACGCCTATGTCTCCGCCGTCGTCGTGCCGAAGGGCGGCGGCAAGGTGGGGTACGGGGACGGGATCACGCTCAGCGTCCGGGACAGCTCGGACGACGAGTGCAGTTCGCAGGACGCCCTGTTCGGGAGCGCGCAGTACCCGCGCCCCATCGCCGCCTACGCCTCCCGGCGGATCGACAAGGACGGCACCTGCCAGGACGCCGGTACGTACTACGTGTTGATCGAGCGGGAGAGCAAGGAGACCTCCGACCAGGGGGAGTGGGGCCTGGAGCTGCGGTACGCCTCCGAGCCGGAGCTCGCCGATCCCTCCAAGGCGCCGACCACCGGTCCGTCGTCCTGGCCGTCGGCCTCGCCGCCGCCCTCCGCCGCAACGGGCAAGAGCCGTCGCGGGGGCGCCGGTTACTACGACGCCACGAGCCTGGAGTCCGGCGAGTGGAAGGACCGGATCGAGCCCGGGCAGACCCTCTTCTACCGGGTGCCGGTGGATTGGGGCCAGCAGCTGTTCGCCACGGCGGAACTGAGCAACAGCACCTCCGAGAAGAGCGCGTACGTCGCCGGCGCGCTGGCGGTGTCACTGGAGAACCCCGCGCTGGGGCATGTCGCCGATGTGTCGCCCATGTCCTATTCGGGAAAGCCGATCTCCGTCCCCTTCGACCCGCTGCCCCCGGTGGCGTACCGGAACCGGTACGACTCCAGTGACGATGTCGGCGGGATGCGGTTCGCGGGCTGGTACTACCTGTCCGTGTCGCTGAGCCCGGAGGTCGCGAAGCCGTACGGGCAGAAGCCGATCGCGCTGACGCTCAAGATCAGTGTGAAGGGTGAGCCGGGGAAGTCGCCGTACAAGGGGGACGCCGGGATCTTCGCCGTCACCCAGGGCGACAAGGACGCGGCGCGCGAAGGGCAGAGCGGGGCGCAGGCGGCCGAGGCCGGGAGCGAGCGCGGCACGATGAAGCTGGTCGCGGCGGGCGGGATCGGCGTCGGCACCGTGCTGGTGCTCTGGCTGGGGGCGTGGACCCTGATCGCCCGACGCCGCGCGGTCGCCGCCCCGGCCGCACCCACGGGCGGGCAGTACCCGTACGGCGGGCCGCCCCAGGCTTGGTAGGCCGGGCGGCCGCCCTCGTCCTCAGACCTGGGTCAACGCCCAGATGCCCACGGCGAAGCAGGCCAGCGCCACCAGCAGGACCGGGACCGCCACCTTCGGGGACGGTCCCGGACGCGTTCCCGGGGTGGACGCCGGGGCCTGGAAGGGGGCCGGCCCTTGCTGAGGAGCCGTGTAGGGGCGGGTGAAGGACCGGTCGTGCGGACCGGGGGCCGGAACGGGCATGGGCGCCGCGTCGGGGGCGGTGTGGCCGGCCGGGTGCGGATAGCCGTACGGGGCCGCGGGTGCGGCGGTTTGCGGGGCGTGGTGCGCGGGAACGGCCGGCCCGGGAGGCGGAAGGTGGAAACTGCCCGTCTCGGACATGGAAGCGGGTGCGGAGGGGAAAGGCTGAGCCGGTTGTCCGCCGGAGTGCGGGCCGGCCGGCTGGGGCGCCGACGGCTGAGGGGCCGGTGAGTGCGCTGCCGTCGTCCCGCCGGAGCGCAGGGGGCCGTCGGGGCCGAAGCCCTCGGGCAGCGGGCCGATCTGGTCGAAGACCTCGACCGGCTCCTCGGCGTCCGAGGGCTCGGGGAGCATCTCGACGGCGGCGTTCAGAGCCTTGCGTGCACCCGTGGCGGTACGGAAGCGGTCGTGCGGATCCGGTTGCAGGAGCCCCGCGATGACCTGCCACAAGGGCTCCGGGACGCCGTCCGGGGCACTGGGCGTGCCATGCTCCGCGAAGTGCTCGATGAGCTCCTGGGAGTCGGGCTTGGTGCCCTGGAGCAGGTAGAGGGCGACCAGGCCGACCGCGAACAGGTCCGCCGGGAAGTCCGGTTCGGCGCCCATCATCTGCTCGGGCGCGAAGTAACCGAGCGTCCCCACCACGTAGTTCGTCTCGGTGAGACGGGGCTCGCCCTTGCGCATGGAGATGCCGAAGTCCGACAGCCGCAGGTGCGGCCGGCCCCGACCGGTGGCCTCCATGAGGATGTTGGCCGGTTTGATGTCCCGGTGCACGACGCCTTCGGCGTGCACCGTCGAGAGGCCGGACAGCAGCTGGTCGAGCAGGGTGCAGACGAACCGAGGGGGCAACGGGCCGTAGTCGCCGATGACATGGGCCAGCGAACCGCCGCTGACGAGGTCCATGGTGAACAGGACCTGATCGTCGTCGGCGGCCCAACTGGCCGGCGCCAGCACATGGGGGTGCTCGATGCGCAGCGCCTGTTCACGGACGAAGCGGAGCAACGTGTGCGCGTCGCTCTGCTGGAGAACCTTGGCCGCCACATAGCGGCGGCGCCGGTGGTCCCAGGCGCGCCATACGGCACCGACGCCACCGCGTCCGATCGGATCGACCAGTTCGTACCGTCCGGCGAAGACCTCACCCATGGCGCTGCGCCCGCTCCCCGTTCATGTTCCGGCCCGTGCCCCGTACCGTGCGGGCCTAGCTCTGATGGCTCTCGTAGTGCGCCACCGCTTCCGCGGTGCGCCCCGCTCCGTACACCCGGAGGAACTCTGCCAGTTCCGGGTGCGTGGGGGCGAGGGAGTCCGCGGCATCGATGATGTCACCGGCCGCCGCGACCGAGCGCAGCAGCGACTGGATCTCCCGGACCACCCGGCGCACGGTGGGCGCCCCGCCGCTCGACGTGGTCTGGCCGGTGCCCGAGAGGACCGAGCCGCCCTGGGACTTCTTGATCTCCTCCATGCGGGCCGTGGCCTCGCCGGCGCTGACGCTGCCGTCGGCGACCTGGCCGGCCAGCTCCTGCAGCGCCTGGACCCGCTGGACGACCGCCGGATTGCCGATCTTCGCGCGTTGGCCGCTCATGAGCTGGGAGAGCATGGGGGCGGACAGTCCGAGCGCCGCGGCGAGGCGGGCCTGGTTGAGACCGAGGTCGTCGATCAGCCGGCGGAAGAGCGCCCCCAACGGCTCCCCGTACCAACTGCGCTGAAGGTCTCTGGCTCTGGCCGTGGCCTCTTGCTGCGCTGCATCCATTGCGTCTCCCCTTCGCATCCGCTTCGCTGCTGCGAACCTCGACCAGCATCTTACGGAGCGTGGTCGCGCACGGGGAGTCCCCGAAATTTTGCAGGATCACGGGGATCAGCCGGTATTCTGTTCTGCGGCGGTGGCCGGAACATCCAGGTGTTCGGGCTGCGTGCTGTCGGGGCCTTAGCTCAGTTGGTAGAGCGCTGCCTTTGCAAGGCAGATGTCAGGAGTTCGAATCTCCTAGGCTCCACACCCTCAGAACTCCCCCGACCTGCGGAAACGCGGGTCGGGGGAGTTCTTTGCACGGGCCGACGCCAGGTCGCACGGCCCTCGGACAGGTTCTTCAAAGGTTCTTCATCGTTCCCCTCCTACGTTCGCCCTGCCCGCCGTACCCGCGGCCGGGCGCGACAGGAGAGCGGGAGAACGATGAGGACGAACCGGGTACGGCCGGCCGTCGCGGCCTCGGTCATGGCCTTCGTGCTGGCCGGCTGCGGCGGGAGCGACGACGGTGCGGAGGTCCCTACGGCCGACGGCGGCAAGGTGTCGGCCCCGGCCGAGGGGGGAAGGGCCCCGGACGACGTGGCCGCGTACGTGAAGGCGCAGCGCGCGTACGTGCGGTGCCTGCGGGAACACGGCGTGGACGCACCGGACCCCGACGCGAAGGGCACCATCGACTTCGGCGCGGGCGACCAGCGGCGCGACCTGAAGCAGGACCCGAAGTTCCGGGCCGCCCAGGAGAAGTGCGCCGGGTACGTCTCCGCCGTGCCCGAAAGCATCGAAAAGGGCAGCCAGCCCAAGCTGTCGGCGGCCCAGATCGAGGTGAAGCGCGAGTACGCCGCCTGCATGCAGAAGAACGGCGCCGCCGACTTCCCCGACCCCGGCCCCGACGGCCTCGGCCAGGGCGAGTGGGACCAGAGCGCGGCCGAAGCGAAGCGGGCCGCCCGGATCTGCGGGCCCATCATCGGCGTCCCCGAGAACGCTGGCCCGGGCAAGGGCTGAGCGTGGAGACGGTGACAGACCTCGATGAGAAGCGTGGGGCACGCGGACGGCGGATGTTCGTCGTCGCCGGCGCGGTCGTCGTGGCGGCGGTCGCGGTGACCGGAGCCCTCGGGCTCGGTGGCGGCGGGGACGAGGGGCCGGAGGCCCTTCCGAGGGCCGGCTCGACCGTTCCCGTCACCCGGGCGACGCTGACCGAACGCACCACGGTGGACGGCACCTTGGGCTACGGCCCGGAGTCCCCGCTGCCGGTCAAGGCGACGGGCACGGTGACCTGGCTGCCCGCTTCCGGTACGACGGCGGAGCGCGGTGACACGCTGCTGCGCGTCGACGACCGCCCGATCGTGCTGCTCCACGGGGCGCTGCCGATGTACCGCGACCTGGGCCTGGCCCCCGCCGCGCCCGCCGTCCCCGAGTCCGGCGAGCCCGGTAAGGCCGATGAGCCCGGCGAGCCCGACGAGGGCGCGCCCCGGGCCGCGCAGGAGCCCCCGCCCGTACGGGGTATGGACGTCATGCAGTTCGAGACCAACCTCGCCGCGCTCGGCTATACGGGCTTCACGGTGGACGAGACGTTCACGGAGGGGACCGCCGCGGCGGTCGAGCGCTGGCAGAAGTCGCTCGGCGTACCGCAGACCGGCACGGTCGGCGTCGGGGACGTCATCTACAGCGCGGGACGGATACGGATCGGCCGACCGGGCGTCCGGCTGGGCGCCGCCGTCGGCGAGGGCGCGCTCACCTACACCGGCACGACCCGGAAGGTCGTCGTCAACGCCTCAGCGGCCGAGGCGTCGTGGGCCGTGCGCGGCGCCGGGGTGACGATCCGGCTGCCCGACGAGTCCCCTGTGCAGGGGCGGGTGGCTTCCGTGGGGAAGCAGGCGAGCGAGGAGGCCGAGGGAGGCGGCGGCACGGGCGAGCGGGCGGCGACGGTGCCGGTGACCCTCACCATCAAGGACCAGCAGGCCGTGGGGAAATGGGAGAGCGGACCCGTGACCGTCGAGTACGTGGGGCGGCGTGCCGAGAACGTGCTGACCGTCCCGGTAGCCGCCCTGGTCGCTCTCGCGGAGGGTGGCCACGGTCTGGAGAAGGCGGACGGCACGTTCGTCGCGGTGAAGACCGGGCTGTTCGCGGAGGGGGACGTGGAGGTGAGCGGTCCGGCGGTCCGCGAGGGCCTGAAGGTGAGGATTCCGGAGTGAGCGGCGACTCGTCGGCGCACGGCGCGGCCTCTTCGGCGGTCGTGGAATTCGACGCCGTCTCCCAGACGTATCCGGGCGGGGTGCACGCGGTGCGAGACGTCAGTCTGCGGATCGGACGCGGAGAGCTGGTCGCCGTCGTCGGGCCTTCGGGCTCCGGCAAGTCGAGCATGCTCCATCTGATGGGCAGCCTGGACAGGCCCTCCGCCGGCCGCGTGCTGATCGACGGCCACGATGTGGCGAAGCTGTCCGATCGGGAGATCTCCGCTCTCCGGGCCACCCGGATCGGCTTCGTCTTCCAGCAGTTCCACCTGGCGGTCGGCGTCCCGGTGCTCGACGCGGTCGGTGACGGCCTGCTCTACGCGGGGGTGCCGCTGCGCCGCCGCAGGGCCCGGGCAGCCGCCGCGCTCGACCGGGTGGGGCTCAGCCACCGCGTCCACCACCTCCCGCATCAGCTGTCCGGCGGCGAGCGGCAACGGGTCGCGGTCGCCCGCGCGGTCGTCGGCGACCCCTCGGTCCTGCTGGCCGACGAGCCGACCGGAAACCTCGACTCCGCTTCCGGGGCGGCCGTACTGGAACTGCTGCACGGGCTGCACGCGGCGGGCACCACGGTCGTCGTCATCACCCATGACCGGGACATCGCCGCCGGGCTCCCCCGCCGCCTCGACATGCGCGACGGCCGGCTGATCGGTGACGTCGTCCGCGGCGCGACGATCGGGGCACCCCGATGACGGACCGCACGCATACCCCCGGGCCGGCCCGGGAAGAGGCCGGGACCTCCTCGCCGTTCCCGGTCCGGCCGGACCGGAACCGAAGCCGTCGGACGGGCGCCCGCGGCCGGCCACGCCCGCGACCCGCCCGGCTGCGCCCCGCAGACGTCGTACGGCTCGGCTCCACCGGGCTGCGCACCCGCCCTCTCCGGGTCTTCCTCTCCGCCCTGGGGATCGCCATCGGGGTCGCCGCCATGATCGCGGTGGTCGGCATCTCCGGCTCCGGCCAGGCCGAGGTGGACCGCAGGCTCGACGCGCTCGGGACCAATCTGCTGCGGGTCGCCCCCGGCGAATCCCTGTCCGGGGAGAAGGCCGAACTCCCGGAGGAGTCCGTGGCGATGGTCCGCCGCATCCCGCCGGTGCGGGAGGTCGCCGCCACCGGCGAGACCGGTGCGCACGTCTACCGCAACGAACGCATCGCCATAGGGCGGACCGGATCGCTGAGCGTCCTCGCGGCGGACACCGGTCTGCTGCCCGCCGTCGGCGGCCGCCTCCGCGAGGGCCGCTGGCTGGACTCCGCCACCGAGGAGTACCCGGCGGTCGTGCTCGGGGCGACGGCCGCCCAGCGGCTGGACGTGTACCGGCCGGGCACCCGGGTCTGGATCGGCGGCCGGTGGTTCTCGCTGATCGGCGTGCTCGACCCGGTGCCGCTCGCCCCGGAGCTCGACAGCGCCGCCTTGGTCGGCCGGCCGGCCGCGCGTACCTACCTCCGCTTCGACGGCCACCCGTCCACGGTCTACGTACGGGCGGAGGACAACCGGGTCGCCGCGGTGCGGGACGTGCTTCCGGCCTCGGCGTACCCCGAGAAGCCCGGCGAGGTGCGCGTCTCGCGGCCCTCGGACGCGCTCGCCGCCCGCGAGGCCACCGAGTCCGCGCTCACCGGGCTGCTGCTGGGGCTCGGCGGGGTGGCCCTCCTGGTCGGCGGTGTCGGCGTCGGCAACACGATGGTGATCTCCGTACTGGAACGGCGTACGGAAATAGGGCTGCGCCGCGCGCTCGGTGCGACCCGGGCGCAGATCCGCACGCAGTTCGTGATGGAGTCACTGCTCCTGTCGCTCATCGGCGGACTCGCCGGAACGGTACTGGGGACGCTGATCACCTCCGGATACGCCCTCAGCCGCGACTGGCCCACGGTCGTGCCCGCGTGGGCGAGCGCGGCGGGCATCGGATCGACCCTGTTCATCGGCGCGGCCGCCGGGCTGTATCCGGCGGTACGGGCCAGCAGGCTCGCGCCGACCCGGGCGCTGGCCGGCACATAACGAGAGGGGGGACAGGGTGAGCTTCCGTATCCGGGCCCTCGGCCTGCTGATGCTGATCGCGATGACCGCCACGGTGGCCACCGCCTGGCTGACCCTGCGCCAGGCCAACCGCCAGGTGCGGGAGACCGTCACGGCCGGCCAGCAGGACACCTCCCGGATCGCCGGGGAACTGCGTGCGTACGGGCTGGCCCACGCCACCTGGGACGGGCTCGCGCCGACGGTGGCGGCGCTCGCGAAGGACACCGGACAGCGCATACGGGTGGTCACGGAGGCCGACGCGCTGCTCGCCGACTCCGACACCCTGGCCGGCCGTGCACCGCGCGCGGTGAGCGGCCGGCCTCCGGTGCTGGTCGACGCGCGCCCCACGCTGCGGATCGCCGGGGGACAGGTGCGGCGGGCCTCCATGAAGCAGACCGCCTCCGCCGTCGCCGCCTACCGTTCCTACGCCGCCGACGCGGCCTGCCTGACCCGTGCGGGGGCCGATGCCGTCGCCGGGACCGGTGCCTTCGGCGTTCCGACGGTGCGCGCGGACCGCAGGCCCGCCCAGTGCCCGGAGCCCGGGGACGCGTACGACCCGCTGACCCCTCGGGACCTCGACGTACTGCGGCCGTGCGAGTCCGAGAAACGGTTCCTGGACTGTTTGCAGCGGGTCTTCAACGAGCGCGTCGGCTCCGTGGCCCCGCCCCGCCTGGAGGTCGGGCTCGGCTTCCGCGACGAGGCGCCGCCCACGCTGGCCGTCGCGCCCACCGTGACCGTCGCGGCGGGCGTGGCCCTCGTGGTCATCCTGGGCGGGCTGCTGCTGAGCAGGGCGGTCCTGCGCCCCGTACGCGCCCTGACGCTCGCCGCGAAGGGGCTGGGCGAAGGCGACCTGGGGCGGCGGGTGCCCGCCTCCGGGCGGGACGAGATCGCGCAGCTCGGCGGGGCCTTCAACCGCATGGCCGACTCGCTCCAGACGAGCGAGGAGCACCAGCGCCGCCTGACCAGCGACATCGCGCACGAGCTGCGTACCCCGCTGGCCAATCTGCGGGGCTATCTCGAAGCCCTGCGCGACGGGGTCCTCGAACCGACCCCCGAACTCCTCGAATCCCTCCACGAGGAGGCGCTGTTGCAGCAGCGGATCGTGGACGACCTGCGGGACCTCGCGCTGGCCGAGGCGGGCGCGCTGGCCTACCACCACAGGGACGTCGATCTCCGAGAACTGCTGGAGACGAGCCACCGCGCCCATCTCCCCCAGGCACGGAGCACGGGCGTCACGCTGGCCCTGGAGGCGCCGCGACCGGTGTACGCACGGGCCGATCCGGACCGGCTGCGCCAGGTCATCGGCAACCTCGTCGGCAACGCGCTGCGCGCCACCGCCCCGGGGGGAACCGTGACCCTGGCCCTGCCCGTGGACGGCGACCGGGCCGTCATGGAGGTGCGCGACACGGGCACGGGGATAGCGGCCGGGGATCTGCCACGGCTCTTCGACCGCTTCTGGCGGGCGGACGCCTCGCGGGACCGGGCCACCGGAGGCAGCGGACTGGGGCTCTCGATCGCCCGCCAGATCGTCGCCGACCACGGGGGCGTCATCGAGGTGCGCAGCACGGTCGGGGAGGGCACGACGTTCGCGGTCGCCCTTCCCCCGCCGGACGGCCGCTCCCGGGCGGACGGTGAAGCCTCAGGACGGCGCTGAGACGGGACCGTCCGCGAGGCGGTAACCCCTGCCGTACACCGTCTCCACATGGCGGGGGCCGTCCGGGCCCGTCCCCAGCTTTCGCCGCAGGTTCATCACGTGGGCGTCGACGGTCCTCTCCAGCACGTCCCGGTCGAAACCGAAGACGCGCTCGATGATCTGGGCGCGGGTGAAGACCCGGCCCGGCTCCCGTGCGAGCGTCTCCAGGACGGCGAACTCCTTGGCCGTCAGCTCCACCGGCCGGCCCGCCACCCTGACCTCGAAGCGCGCGGTGTCCAGCTCCACCTCGCCGACCCGCAGCACCGCGTGGCCGTCGCCGCCGGACCTTCCCGAACGGCGCAGCAGCGCCCGCACCCGGGCGGTCAGCTCGCGCGGGCTGTACGGCTTGGTGAGGTAGTCGTCGGCGCCGAGGTCGAGGCCGAGAAGCATGTCCTCCTCGGTCACTCTGGCGGTGAGCAGCAGGATCGGCACATCGGACTCGGTGCGCAGGATGCGGCACACGTCGAGGCCGTCGACGAGGGGGAGCATCACGTCGAGGACGATGAGGTCGGGCCCGGCCGAGCGCGCCCGTTCCAGCGCCGCCCGACCATCCGCGACCACTTGGACGGCGTGTCCTTCTCTTTCGAGATAGATCCGGATCAGACGGGACTGCTTCGCGTCGTCCTCGGCGACCAGAATGCGAGCGCTCACGTTCCCCCTCCACGGCTTCCTGCCGGTGTCCGAACGTTAGTACAGAACGGTCCGTGCGAAAGCGGGTGCGGAGTGGGGCCCGGGCACGCGGGCGGGCGCCAGGAGACCTCGTGGTCCTCCGGCGCCCGTTCCGGTGGGGGCGGTCCTGCGGTGTGCGCGGGTCAGGCGCGGTCGTCCGGGTCCGTGCCGTCCACGGCGTCCGGGCCGTCCTCGCCGGCCGCCTCGGCGTCGGCCTGCTTGGCCTCCACCTCGGGGTCCAGGAGCGTCGAGGCGTGCGGGCTCCCGTCGACGGAGGAGAGCGGGGCGCGGTCGTCGACCTCGGTGGGGGCGGGGGGCTCCACCAGCCACTCGGGGTTGGCCTGCTTGTCCCACCAGCGCCACACCGCGTAGCCGGCGCCTGCGAGGACACCGGCCACGACCAGGCCCTTGAACGTCTTGCCCGCCCTGGCCCGCCGCTCGTGCTTCCGGGCCAGCTTGCGGATCTCCTTCGCCGTGACCTGGCCGCGCAGGGCCGCCACCGCGGCGGCGCTGCGGGCCGCGGCTTCCTCCGCCACCGGCTGGGCGGCGGCCCGGGCGCTCTCGATGCGCGGGACGGTGTAGTCCGCGGCGCTGCGGGCCGCCTGACGGGTGCGGAGCGCGGCGCGCTGGGCGACCTCGTCAACCTTCGGGGGTACGTGTGTGCGGGCGAGCTCGATACGCGGGGCGACGTGCGCGCCGTACTGCACACGGGCCTGCTTGGCTGCCTTCGACACCTTCGGTGCGAGCAGCGTGCGGGCCTCGTGCGCATAGTGAACGGCCTGGTCCTTGGCCGAGTCGGCGTAGGGCGCCACCACTTCCGCGGCGTGCTGCACGCTGTCCCTCGCCGAGTCGGTTGCGGCGCGCACGCTGTCGATGCGGGTCACGGGATCCTCCTCCTTGGTGGCGGGTAGGTACTCCGCCTTTCCACCCAATTCGAGATCATGC
The DNA here is from genome assembly GCF_052542855.1 of Streptomyces sp. SAS_281. Taxonomy (NCBI): domain Bacteria; kingdom Bacillati; phylum Actinomycetota; class Actinomycetes; order Kitasatosporales; family Streptomycetaceae; genus Streptomyces; species Streptomyces sp. SAS_281. The sequence goes on along the minus strand of NZ_JBMNDO010000053.1, from coordinate 6,290 downwards.
CTGCGTGGGCCCTGTGCGGCATGCGGGGCGGGCATCCGGGTCATTCGGTACCTTCCGACGACCATGCCATGGTTCGTCGGGGATCGCGCCGGTTCGTCACGCACTTGGCCGCATCGCCCGTGCCGCGGGGGCGCGGGCGCCGCCGGCTCCCGCCTCGGACGTCGTGGACGCCGACCGTGCAAGGATCGGAACGTCGGGCCGGTCCGCGGACAGGACCGGGCCGGTGCGCGGCGCAGACGCGCAGAGCACACGTGCAGACTCACGGAAGGCAGATCGTGGCCGAGCAGCTTTACGCCACCTTGAAGACCAACCAGGGCGACATCGAGATCCGGCTCCTGCCGAACCACGCTCCCAAGACGGTCAAGAACTTCGTCGAGCTCGCCAACGGGGAGCGCGAGTGGACCCACCCCGCGACCGGGGTGAAGTCCACAGACCGGCTGTACGACGGGACCGTCTTCCATCGCGTGATCAGCGGTTTCATGATCCAGGGGGGAGACCCGCTGGGGAACGGCACCGGTGGGCCGGGGTACGAGTTCAAGGACGAGTTCCACCCGGACCTCGCCTTCAACAAGCCCTACCTGCTCGCCATGGCCAACGCCGGACCGGGCACCAACGGCTCGCAGTTCTTCATCACGGTCGCGCCGACGGCCTGGCTGACCGGCAAGCACACGATCTTCGGCGAGGTGTCCGACGACGCCGGCAAGAAGGTCGTCGACGCCATCGCGGCGACCGCGACCAACGCGCGTACCGACCGGCCGGTGAACGACGTGATCATCGAGTCGGTCGTCGTCGAGACGCGCTGATCGCCCTTCGCGTCCGACCGCTCACTCTCCGACTCCACGTTCGGGGAACCAACCGCCCCGTCCGTCCGTATCTCATGACAGAACGGACTCGCGGGGCGGTGTCGTGCGTACCCGCGACGACGAGGACCGAAGGGACCGGGAAGCCATGGGACCGATGGACCAGCAGCCGCCGGGCGCGTCCGGACCGCCCCCGCCCGTGGAGGGGCCGGCCCACTGCTACCGCCACCCGGACCGGGAGACGGCGGTCCGGTGCGTCCGCTGCGACCGGCCCATCTGTCCGGACTGCATGGTCGGCGCGTCGGTCGGCTTCCAGTGCCCGGACTGCGTCCGGCAGGGGTTCGGTACGGGGCACGGCGCATCCGCTGCCCGGCCGCGCACCCTGGCCGGGGGCGTCGTCGCGGCGGACCCCAGGCTGATCACCAAGATCCTGCTGGGGATCAACATCGCGGTGTTCGTCGCGGTGCTGGCCGACGACGCGCTACTCGACCGCCTGATGCTGCTCGGCCGTGCCAACTTCTTCTACGGAGGGCCGCCCGAAGGCGTCGCGGAAGGCCAGTGGTACCGACTGGTGACCTCGATGTTCCTGCACCAGGAGGTGTGGCACATCGCCTTCAACATGCTGGGCCTGTGGTGGCTGGGCGGACCGCTGGAAGCGAAGCTGGGCCGCGTCCGCTTCCTCGCGCTCTATCTGCTCTCCGGCCTGGCGGGCGGCGCCCTGACGTACTGGCTCGCGGCGCCGAATCAGCCGTCGCTGGGTGCCTCGGGGGCCATCTACGGACTGCTGGGCGCCACTGCCGTACTGATGCGCCGGCTGAACTACGACATGCGGCCGGTCATCGCGATCTTCGCGCTCAACCTGATCATCACCTTCAACCCCTGGGGCGGCATCGCCTGGCAGGCGCACGTCGGGGGACTGATCGCCGGAGTCCTGATCGGGATCGGCATGGTGCACGCCCCGCGTGAGCGGCGCGATCTGGTGCAGTTCGGGACCTGCGCCCTGGTCCTCGCGGCCGTCGTCCTGATCGTGGTGACGAGAACGGCCGCCCTCACCTAGGGCGGATGTGGACCATTTGTGACCGAAGTTGTCCACAGGGTTCCGCAGCAAGATCCGGATCTGTGCATATCGCGGGCACAACTGTGCCCCTTGTCCCTGAGCTGGGTTTTTCCAGTCGGGACAAGGGGCTTTCCGCCCCGGGGCGGGGCGGGCGCAGTCACACCGGCGTCAACGGCCTGAGAGTTATCCACAGATCGTCTGACCTTTTCCCCCACCTGTGGATAACGCTGTGGGTAACTCAGGGCAGGGGTTGCGGAGCAGGGCCGGAGTGTGGTTCTACGCGGTCGCGCGGGCTACTTCCACTGCGTGGAGACGCCGAAGCCGCCGGCGATGAAACCGAAGCCCACGACGATGTTCCAGTTCCCCAGTGACTCCACCGGCAGATCGCCGTCGGTCACATAGAAAACGACGATCCAGGCCAGCCCGATCAGGAAGAGCGCCAGCATCACGGGCGCCACCCAGCTGCGGCTGGTCAGCTTTATGTTGGTCGCCTGCTTCGCCGGGGGCGGCGTGAAGTCGGCCTTCTTGCGGATCCGTGACTTCGGCACGAGGAACTCTCCTGTCGATGCGCTGCGTGACCGCGCAGGGAACTGTGGCTGGCGCCGGGGCGGGGCGCGAGGGGGAATGTGGCCTCCCCCGGGCGTCCGTTAGCGTAGTCCTTCCGTGGCACCGAAGGAGATAAGGGTACGTTGAGCAATTCTGCCGACTCTCCCCCCGGGCCGGTCCGCCGCACCTTCCGGCACCCGGTCAGAGTGCTCACGGCTGCCGTTTTCGCTCTTGCCGGGATCATCTTCGTGACCAGCGCGAATACGGCGAAGGGCACCAATATCCGCACCGACGCCTCACTGCTGAAGCTTTCCGACCTCATCCAGCAGCGCAGCGAGAAGAACGCCGCCCTGGAGGAGTCCGCCGCGTCCGTGCGCGGGGACATCGACCGCCTCGCCCAGCGCGACAACGGCAGCACCACGGCGGAAGCCGCCCGGCTCAAGGCGCTGGAGCGGACCGCGGGCACCACCGAACTGTCGGGCCGGGCCGTCTCCGTCACGCTCGACGACGCCCCGCCCAACGCCACCGCCAGTCCCGGCTACCCCGATCCGCAGCCCAACGACCTGGTCATCCACCAGCAGGACCTCCAGGCGGTCGTCAACGCCCTGTGGCAGGGCGGCGCCAAGGGCGTGAAGGTCATGGACCAGCGGCTGATCTCCACCAGCGCCGTGCGCTGCGTCGGCAACACCCTGATCCTCCAGGGCCGGGTCTACTCACCCCCGTACAAGATCACCGCGGTGGGCGACCCCGGTGCGCTGCGACGGGCGCTCGACGCCTCGCCGGCGATCCAGAACTACCTGCTGTACGTGAAGGCGTACGGGCTCGGCTGGAAGGTGGACGAGCAGGGGGCGGCGACCCTTCCCGGCTACTCGGGCGCGGTGGACCTGCACTACGCGGAGCCGGTGAAGTAGCAGACGGCGACGGGCGCCGCACAGCTTTCCACAGGCATCCCACGCGGGGCCCCTGGCCCTTTAGTCTGGACCCGGTACCGAATGGAGGGTCTGGATGTACAGCTGGATCTGGCGGCATCTGCCGGGCAACGTGTGGGTGCGTGCGTTCATTTCGCTCGTGCTCGCCCTGGCGGTCGTCTATGTGCTGTTCCAGTACGTCTTCCCATGGGCGGAGCCGCTGCTTCCGTTCGGCGACGTGACGGTCGACGGAGCGAGCGCGCCGACGGGGGCCGCCCGATGAGCGCCCGCATCCTGGTCGTGGACAACTACGACAGCTTCGTCTTCAACCTCGTCCAGTACCTCTACCAGCTCGGTGCCGAGTGCGAGGTGCTGCGCAACGACGAGGTGACCACGGCCCACGCGCAGGACGGCTTCGACGGCGTCCTGCTCTCCCCCGGCCCCGGCACCCCGGAGCACGCCGGCGTCTGCGTCGACATGGTGCGGCACTGCGCGGCGACCGGCGTCCCGGTCTTCGGGGTGTGCCTGGGCATGCAGTCCATGGCGGTGGCGTACGGCGGCGTCGTGGGCCGCGCCCCCGAGCTGCTGCACGGCAAGACCTCTCCGGTGCTCCACGAGGGCGCGGGCGTGTTCGCCGGCCTGCCCTCGCCGTTCACCGCGACCCGCTACCACTCGCTCGCCGCCGAACCGGACACCGTGCCCGCCGAGCTGGAGGTCACCGCGCGGACCGCCGACGGCATCATCATGGGCCTCCGCCACCGGGAGCTGGCGGTCGAGGGCGTGCAGTTCCACCCGGAGTCGGTGCTCACCGAGCACGGCCACCTGATGCTGGCCAACTGGCTGGTGCGCTGCGGGGACACCGGAGCCGTCGAGAGGTCGGCGGGGCTCGCTCCGGTGGTGGGCAAGGCCGTCGCGTGACCCCACCCCGCCACGGAGCCGGGGCCGGGCAGGACGACCCGCACGATCCGCGGGCGTACGAGGACCCGGGCGCGTTCGAGGCGGCGGTCCACCGGCTGGCGGACCCGTTGAACGACCCGCTGCCGGGGCCGGATCCCGTGGCCCCGCGGCAGCAGGGGCCCTACGAGCCACAGGGCCCCCAGCAGGCCCCGCAGGAGTGGTACGACCCCCACGGATACCAACGGGACTGGTACGGCCACCAGGAGCCCGTACAGCCGCCCCTGACAGCCCCGCCGCCCGCGTCCGAACCGGTCGTGCCGCTGCCCCGCCCGGAGCCGGAGCCGTACACCGGCGTGGGCGACGGAGAAGGCGGACCCGGCACGGCCCCGGAGCCGCCACCGCCCACCGGTGGCCGCGCCGAGCGCAGGCGCGCCGCCAAGGGGCGTGGCCGACGGCGCCCCGCACCGCGCCCCGGTCCTGACGGCGCGGCACCCGCGAAGCCCATGACCCGCATGGAGGCGCGCCGGGCGGCCAAGGCCGCCAAGGACAGCCCCGCGATCGTCATCAGCCGGGGCATCGGCGAACTCTTCATCACCCTGGGCGTCCTGATGCTGCTGTTCGTCACCTACCAGCTCTGGTGGACGAACGTGCGCGCCGACCAGATCGCCGGCCGGGAGGCCCACAAGATCCAGGACGACTGGGCCAAGAACGAGAACCCCCCCGAGAAACAGGAGGCGTTCGAGCCGGGTCAGGGCTTCGCCATCATCCACATCCCCAAGCTGGACGTCGTCACGCCGATCGCCGAGGGCACCAGCAAGGAGAAGGTCCTCGACCGGGGCATGGTCGGCCACTACAGCGAGAAGCCGCTGCGCACGGCGATGCCCTCCGACAAGCAGGGCAACTTCGCGCTGGCCGGCCACCGCAACACCCATGGCGAACCGTTCCGCTACATCAACCGGCTGAAGCCCGGCGACCCGATCGTGGTCGAGACCCGGGAGGCGTACTACACGTACGAGATGACGAGCGTGCTGCCGCAGACCTCGCCCTCCAACGTCTCCGTGATCGCGCCGGTGCCGAAGCAGTCCGGCTTCACCGGGCCCGGCCGGTACATCACCTTGACGACGTGTACACCGGAATTCACGAGTACGTACCGTTTGATCGTCTGGGGCAAGATGGTCGACGAACGGCCGCGCAGCAAGGGGAAACCCGACGCGCTCGCGGACTGAACGGGCCGGACGCCATGACGACAGGGCGGTGCTATGACAGCGACGACCGAGGACCAGGAGCGGACCGACGAGTCCGCGCCACCCGTGCGGAAGGGCGGCCGCCATCCCCTCGCGACCGCCGTCAGTGTCTTCGGTGAACTGCTCATCACCGCAGGTCTGGTGCTCGGCCTCTTCGTCGTCTACTCGCTGTGGTGGACGAACGTGCTCGCCGACCGCGAGGCCACCAAACAGGGCCACACCGTCCGCGACAAGTGGGCCGACGGCCCCGGCGCGCTGGACACCAAGGACGGCATCGGCTTCCTCCACGTGCCGTCGATGAACAACGGCGAGGTGCTCGTCAAGAAGGGCACCGACACCGAAACGCTCAACGACGGCGTCGCCGGCTACTACACCGATCCGGTGAAATCCGCGCTCCCCTCCGCCAAGGAGGGCAACTTCGCCCTGGCCGCCCACCGGGACGGGCACGGGGCGAAGTTCCACAACATCGACAAGGTGCGCACCGGGGACGCGATCGTCTTCGAGACGAAGGACACCTGGTACATCTACAAGGTCTTCAGCGAGTTGCCCGAGACGTCCAAGTACAACGTCGACGTGCTGGGCGCGGTCCCCGAGGACGCCGGGGTGACGAAGGCCGGCCGCTACATCACGCTCACGACCTGCACCCCGGTCTACACGTCCAAGTACCGCTACATCGTCTGGGGCGAGCTGGTCCGTACGGAGAAGGTCGACCGCGACCGCACGATCCCGGCGGAGCTGCGCTGACGCCGCGCATGAGTTGTTCTACCTAGAACAGCAACTGTCGTACCCCGCGCCTACGATCGGGCGCATGAGAGCTTCCGGAACCTTCACCGTCAAC